>NZ_CP136519.1:7500-11601 GCF_032813545.1 Nodosilinea sp. E11 | reverse complement strand
ACAACGAGGCTTGTAGGGGCGATACCAATCTACCGCAGTCGGTAGCAGCGCTCTTGTGCGCTCTTGTGCCTCGATCACAACGTGCGATCACGTTAGAGGGTTCGATCGGCTTGTTTGGTTTAGGGCTGAACATTGGCAGCGGCAGTTGCGCAACGAGAAAACTACTCAACCCATAGGCATTAACGCACTTATGGCCCTTGGGTGCAAAATCACATGAAGTTATGCAAATACGCACCTTGGGAATAAATCTCTCATCTCTCCCCAAGACAAAGCAACAAAAAAGGAAAAGTCAGTTCTAAATAGGCAAGGTCAGCACCCGTCACCAAATCGGTGGTCGGATGTCTCTGAGCGTAATCTTGAGTTGAATAAACAGACTAGGCTTTCTTTCGGGAAGCCATTTTAGATCTCGGGGGTTGAAAATCAGGATGGGCTTGCCGATGCCGTTTGACAATCTCCGTCACGGTCGTTTTGCTGAGCTTCAAGTCATGAGCAATAGTGCGATAGGAAACCTTATCTTCCACCATCTGTATCACCTTTGGACCGAGACGGTCAGACTTAATGGATTGCCCCGGTTGCCTACCTAGCGCCTTTCCCTTAGCCTTCGCTGCGGCTAGCCCAGAGCGCACCCGCTCACTCACTAAGTCGCGCTCAAACTCTGCTAACACCGCCATGAGCTGAGCAATCAGCCGCCCTTGGGGCGTCGCCAAATCGAACTGGATCCCGGTTTGAGCTATCAGAGAGACAGCCCAGCTCTGTAAATCCTGTAGTGTCTGAATCAGATCTAAGGTACCGCGTCCCCACCGAGTTAACTCTGTGACCAAAATGGCATCAATCTTACGCGCTTGAGCCAAAGCCATTACTTTCTGTCGGACAACACGATTCTGTGCGGTGCCCGAGGCCATCTCCTTCCAGACTCCGACAACTTCGAAATCAGCTTTTTGGGCATAGACCAACAAATCTTGCTCCTGTCTGTCACAAGATTGATCAGTTGTCGAAACCCGACAATAGATGGCGACCGTTTTTTGTACCAATTGAACCCCTCGGGAAATAGGAGGCTGAAATACTTGCTGTGTCGTACAGTTTTTCTGTACCAATTAGACAATACTCTGAATGGTACAAATTATTAAGATAGGTTCCTGCCATACCAAGTCCGATTGATCAAGCACACTTAGCATTGAAACGCCTTCCACCATTGAAACTCGGTCAAGACTGGGATAAAGTCGGTGAGGTTTAGGCGTTGTACACAACGCTGCTCTACCTGCTCTAAGAGGTCATCCCAGGTTTCAACAACCTGGCTAGCTAGACTCCGTTGAGAATGGGCCACAGTGGCTCTGCCGGTTGTATAGGCGGGGAGTAAGGGGCAGAAAAACTAGGTGCAGGCATTCTGATCGACCACTTGCTCTGAGGTGTGCCACCCGGCTTGATCCATACGCGACGCAGGATGGGATGGAGCCCCAAGCGATGTTCGTCTATGGCCCATTGCTGAACTACCACAGGCTCAAATCACTCCTTGCACTCCAATCAATTGATCAATCAGCTATTCGAATTAGAAATTAAGCGATAAAATTTGGCTAATCAGCCAATCGGTTAGTCGGCTGTCTGCTTAACTGATTAGCCGGATATACGTATGATTGTCACCGTTGCTGGTTTCAAAGGAGGGGTTGGCAAAACCACCACCGCCGTACACCTGGCCTGCTACTTTGCCAAAAAGTCTGGCAAAACTCTGCTGGTCGATGGCGACCCTAATCGCTCATCCCTCTCTTGGGCAAAACGGGGGACGCTGCCCTTTCAAGTTTGCGACCTGATGTCGGCAGCGAAAGCGTCTAAAGGCAAAGAACACATCGTTGTCGATACCGAAGCCCACCCCGACAAGGATGAGCTAGAGGCCCTAGCTGATGGCTGCGATCTACTGGTGCTGCCTTCTACCCCCGACGCTCTGGCCCTAGAGGCTCTGCTGGCTACCGTCGATAACCTAAAAAACATGACCTCCTATGGCGTGGTGCTGACGATGGTTGACAGCCGCAAAAAGGGCACTGCCACCCAAGCCAAGAGAACGCTTAACCAATTAAGCATTCCAGTGTTTAGTCAGATGATTAGGCGCTTAACCGCTTATGAGAAAGCAGCCCTGGCTGGAGTGCCCGTATATAAGACGGGCGATCGCTTTGGTCGCATCGCCTGGGGAGAGTATGAATCACTAGCCAAGGAGATTGAGAGCCATGCATGACACATCCAGCATGTTCGACAAACTAGCTCAGAAACGCGAGAAGATAGCAAAGTCGGTCATAGATCCAGGGCCGAAAACCGAACCAAAGAAGCATCAGCGTAAGGCCACCGGCAAGCGCTCTGACCCTAACTACATTCAGGTAGGAGCATATATCCCCATCGAGCTCAACAAGTGTGTCAAACGGCAGCTGGTGGATACTGACAAAGATTTCTCGGAGTTGGTGGCTGAATTATTAGAGCAATGGGTCCACAGCAAATCGATTAATCGATTAATCGATTAATCGATTAATCGATTTGCTGGATTGTACTACCAATTTGTACAAAAATGAGCTAAATCTCCTGAGATTTTTTCAGAAAATCAGCATCTAGTCAAAATAAAACAGAACGGCCTCACCCACTAAGTGGGTGAAGCCGTTCTGAGTAAGGACCTGGCATCGAGCTATTTTGACAAGGGGCAACCCCCTCACTATCTTCGCCGCAGCTGCGTTTCACATTTGAGTTCGGGATGGGTCAGAGTGGGACCACAGCGCCAAAGACACCAGGAAAGCTTAGTTGCTTTAATATTATGTTGTTTAAGTTCCTTGAAGAACTGAATTGAGAGAAGTGAGGCTGTGCACACAGCCATTGTTGGTTGGTTGATGGACTTGAGTGTGAGGTCAAGCCCTCGGTCTGTTAGTACGCCTCGACTACATCCATTGCTGGACTTCCATCTAGCGCCTATTAACGGGTGGTCTACCCGTGACCTTACTGGCTTATGCCATGGGAACACTCATCTTGAGGTGGGCTTCCCACTTAGATGCTTTCAGCGGTTATCCACTCCGCACTTAGCTACCCTGCGTTTACCGTTGGCACGATAACAGGTACACCAGCGGTGCGTTCTTCCCGGTCCTCTCGTACTAAGGAAGACTCCTCTCAATGTTCCTACGCCTGCACCGGATATGGACCGAACTGTCTCACGACGTTCTGAACCCAGCTCACGTACCGCTTTAATGGGCGAACAGCCCAACCCTTGGGACCGACTACAGCCCCAGGTTGCGATGAGCCGACATCGAGGTGCCAAACCTCCCCGTCGATGTGAACTCTTGGGGGAGATCAGCCTGTTATCCCTAGAGTAACTTTTATCCGTTGAGCGACGGCCCTTCCACGCGGAACCGTCGGATCACTAAGGCCTACTTTCGTACCTGCTCGACTTGTCAGTCTCGCAGTCAAGCTCTCTTATGCCTTTACACTCAATGGCTGATTTCCAACCAGCCTGAGAGAACCTTTGCGCGCCTCCGTTACCATTTAGGAGGCGACCGCCCCAGTCAAACTGCCCACCTGATACTGTCCCCTGCCCGGATAACGGGTCAAGGTTAGAATTCTAGCCTTAATAGAGTGGTATCTCACCAGTGACTCCACAACCCCCACAAGGGCTGCTTCATAGTCTCCCACCTATCCTGCGCAATTAAAGCCCGAACCCAATACCAAGCTACAGTAAAGCTTCATAGGGTCTTTCTGTCCGGGTGCAGGTAGTCCGTATCTTCACAGACATTCCTATTTCGCCGAGCCTCTCTCCGAGACAGCTCCCAGATCGTTACGCCTTTCGTGCGGGTCGGAACTTACCCGACAAGGAATTTCGCTACCTTAGGACCGTTATAGTTACGGCCGCCGTTCACCGGGGCTTCAGTCGCTAGCTTCAACTCCGAAGAGCCTGACCAACTTCCTTAACCTTCCGGCACTGGGCAGGCGTCAGCCCCCATACATCGTCTTGCGACTTAGCGGAGACCTGTGTTTTTGGTAAACAGTCGCCTGGGACTCTTCACTGCGACCCACTCTCGTGGGCACCCCTTCTCCCGAAGTTACGGGGCCATTTTGCCGAGTTCCTTAGAGAGAGTTATC
>NZ_CP136519.1:0-2500 GCF_032813545.1 Nodosilinea sp. E11 | reverse complement strand
GCTATTACACCCTCTTGGTGGGCAGGGTGCCAGAGGCTAAGGTGCTTGTAGAGGGTCTGCTGGCTGACTTTGGCCAATTGGGCGATCGCTTTAACTCGCGCCGTAATCTGCTCGGGTAGCGCTCCTGCCTGCTCTAGCTCGGCATAAGCTGTACAGATACGGTGCTGGGCATCTTCGGCCTGCTGCTGGTTGAAGGGCACCAGGTTGTTCTTAGGCTGGCTGGTGTCGCGGCTGGGGGGGGTGCCGAGGGGCCAGTAGTAGCCTTCGACGGCTTTGGCCCAGGCGGTCACTTTGCGCTCGATCTCGTGCTGGTGGCGACAGTACTGCTCGTAGCCGGGGCAGTTGAGGGCAACGCGTAGGGTGTGGTCAATCAGGGCTTGTGCCTGGAGACCATCAAAGACGCGGCCATAACAGGCGATGGTTTTCAGCAGGTGGTTGGTCTGGCCATGGGCAGTCCAGCCTTCGGTGATGACGGTATCCAGGTCCTGTCGCCAGTTCTCGACGGGGTGGCTGTGGCGTTTGGGACGCTTGCGGTGGTTGTCGCGGCCAATCTTCATCGCATGGCGCAGGGTGGCCATGTCTTGGTAGTCGGCGATGTTGTCCCACAGCCAGAAAAACCGGGCCAGGCTATCACCCGTAGGGTTCAGGTCATCGTCGAGCAGGCAGGAGCCGCTGCAGGGCTGCAGGGGCAGACGGTGCCCCATGTATTCAATAAAGGTTTGAACACCGTAGGCTTTGACGTTGGGAAAGATTTCGAGCTGTCCCGCCTGGAGCCGAAACCCCTGGGCCCTAAGGCATTCTTTGAGGGCGACAGCCAGATTGAAGGTGTTGACCCGTTCGGCAAAGGGGATATATATGTGCAGGCCGCCGCTCCAGCTGGAGCGAATTAGCAGGGTGCGGGTAATGCCGATGGTTTCTAGGGCAGCACGGATTTCGGCGGCGCCGGCGGCGGTGCAGTAGTCGCCACCGGCGTCGAGATCGAGCAGGGCGTAATAGGTATCGTGGGTAAAGCGGACCCCAATCAGCTGGTTGGCGTCTTGCCAATGGGTCCACAGCGCGCGGGGCCGCAGCGGGTAGGTGCTGACGGTCGTCCAGGCGGCTTTGGTGGTGGCGTCATCCGGTAGGTCGGCGCGGATGAAGTTCCACGGGTAATGGCCAAAGATTTCACACAGTCGCTGGCCAGTGGGGTCAGCAGGGAGCGGTTCGGAACGGGGATCCTTACGGGACTCCTCATCCCATCCTAGTGATGCGGTCATCGGGGCCTCTCTCCTAAAAAAAGAGCAATGGGTATTGCCCCAAGAGAGATCCGGTGTTACCATAGCCGCAAGATCGATTTGTGTGCGACTCGGGAACTGGTCCTCTCGGGTTTTCGCTTTTTAAAGAGCCGGTGGCATTTGCTGCCGGTTCTTTTTGCGTATTAAGGGTCTGGTCAGGACGCCTAACACTGATTCACACGATCACTAAGGGGATAAACCCAACGGGGCATCAATCATTGCCGAATCATAGTACAGGTGCCTAAACCGAGCAAGCAGACTCTGGATATTTGATTTCATCAGGGTTTTGAGGTTGGTATGGGCCTTCTAACAAAAAATTTGATGGCCTTCAAGCGCAAAAACTGAACGTTTTCCCACCCTATGCCACCGACCGAATCAACTGCGCTTGTTTGGCTCATTTGATCAGAGCCATCAGATATTTGGAAGTCCTCGACCAACACCGGGACGATCGAGAGCTTGTCTCCGACAGTTGGTGTTGGCACCGGCAAGTTGCTGGCCTCTTCGGCCTCAGCCATGCTGTCTTTCGCGCAAGATGCCCATGCCTCGATTGCACGAGCATTACTACCGGTAATGGTACGGGTTTCTCGCAAGCCAGCAGCGCTGCTCTCACGAGTTGTTGGGTTTCCACTAGCTGTCGGATATTTTCGGCCAGGGTGGCTTCGATGCGATCAGTCGATCACTGCTCTGGGTCATTTAGTGGTCTCCGAAGAGATTTCCCCTGCTGCCTTAGCTACCTCTATGGCCCGCTCAATCAGCACAGAGATCATTTGTGACATGGAACGACGCTCTTTATGAGCCAGCGCCTTTAGGTCGCCCTTTAGATCTTCCTCAATAAACGCTGTGACAGTGACTTTGGTCATTTCATCAGGGTTATGGTCTGCAAATATCATACTCACCTATCAGAAAAGATCAAGCTCTGACTAAAATACAGCTAAAACTAATGCCAATCTAAAAATCCTTGTTAGGAAACAGCAAGTCACGAAACAGTATAGGCATAGGGCTGACCTAGTTGGCTTACCGTTTGCTGTGCTGTGCCGCGCCGATCCCGCACCCGCAAAGGTTTAGAGGATATTTGTTCAGGAGCGTAGCCTTTCTAGGCGTAGCTCCCGCTGCTGGAATTGCTGCGCCATTTAATGCCCAACAACATCCAGAGAGGCAGGAGTAGGGGGTCGTGCCGGCAAAAGGCAAGGAATAGCGTTATAAACAGCCAGGAAATCCCCACAGGA
>NZ_CP136518.1:0-18288 GCF_032813545.1 Nodosilinea sp. E11 | reverse complement strand
CTTCTACGGTCTCTACAATGTGGGCAACAGAATCAACATCAATAGAGACTTTCATCGTATTACCCTATAAGAACACAATGCAGCCGCTCTCTTTAGGCCGGAGGGGGCACCCGCCGCTACAGTCGATTCCACACTAATTCCTATCAAGTCCAAGGGCAGTATCGGCGAAAATAACGGCAAACTAAAATTGATAATTGAGTTTGCTGGGGCTGTCAGAAACTCAGATTGATTGCCTAAAACAAAATCCCCGAGAATCCCAAGGGTGCTGGGAGTAAGCGATCTAAGCCTAAATTGATTGTAATTAGATGCATCGTAGGTATCGGGCCGACCAATAGTAATTCGAATACTCGAAACAAAAGTCTTGGGGGCAGTTTTTAGGCTGAGGAATGCCAGGCTGGCCGTGATATTTGCCCCTACGTTTACCGCTCCTTGCTCGTAATGAAGGACGCTTAACCATAAACTTCCAGACCACTCCCACTCGCCAACGATCTGCCCGCCGCTGTTCCTTTCTCGCCACACCTGCCCGACGCTAGGGGCGATAGGTTCTGCGGTTTGTTCGTAATGAAGCGCCTGGGGTGGCTTGCCCGACACATCAGCCCAGGCCCCAGATGTAGCCACCGCCGCCAGCCCGGTGATCGTGTTTGCCGGTTGAGAGCCTGTGTGGTTGCCCCTTGCCCGGTTAGCCGTATCGCGGGCATTGAGCTGGGCCGTGCTCTCAAAGGCTGTTAGGGCTCCGGCTTCCAGTTTTAGGCTTAGGGCGGCCTGGGTCGCAGTCTCTAAACTAGCCAGAGCCGCCCCGGTGGCAGTCGAGACGGGCTTATCTAGGTCTGCGGTGTTATCCGCACTGCCTAAACCGACATCTGCCCTGGTGAGCACCACGGCCCCAGCTTTGCCCGCTACAGATTGCACGGGGGCAGCTTCGGCGGCGGCTTCGGCAAAATCGGCGATAGTATCGGCGGTTTGGGTGCCGGTGTGGTTGGCTCTGTTGCGGTTGGCCGTGTCGCGGGCATTGAGTTGGGGCGTGGTTTCGGTGGCCGCTAAAGCCTGGTCGATGACCCGAGAATTAGCGTTTATCTTTTGGAAGGCCACCCGAGGCGGATCGCCTGTGCCATCATTCGGCTCGGTGCCAACGTTAATCGAAGTTAAAGACATCAGTTATATCCACCGTCGTATCTTCACGATCAGCGTAAGGGTGAGTGTCGTTGTCGGCGGCGAGGGGTGGGGGGCCTGCTTCCCTGGCCAGGTGTTCTATTTGCACCAAAAAGGCGGGCTCTGGGCTGCGACCTCGAAAGTTTCGATAGACAACCTTTTGCACCTCTGGCCGCCACAGTATCCCTGTGCCCCTCACCTCTCGGGGGATATCGGCCTGAATGACTAGCGACTCAGCCCTAGGGTAAATGCGCTTCGCGGTGGTGTAAAACGTCTCGCCGTCTTGATTTGTACGAAACCGCACCAGGGCATAGGTTTTGAAAATCACCCCCACCCCCAGGTTTTTGCAGGTAACGCGAAATACCGCGTTACCTGCTGCCAAAGGAGCCGCGCCACTATAAGCCCGCCATACCTTTAGCTTTGGGGCCACCACCCCCAGGCCCTGCCATGGCATTAGCGCCCGATCCTATAGGTGCCCAAGGCCTGTTCATCAGGGCTCTCTGGCTTATAGATCACCGTCACAGGGAACGAAAACGGAATGCCCCCAGGGCGGCCCAGCACCCAGCGGTAATCTTTGCTCGTCAGGCTGGGCAATTTGCGCGCCTTCCGTTCGGCATCGATCGCCGCCACAGTGGCCATGAAGCCGCCTAACTTGGCTATTCTGCCCGACACTACGCCGGTTAAGTCTGGCGGGGCATCGGTGGCCTCTGCTGGGGGCTCTGGCTCCGGTTGCGCCGGGGGCGTTGCTGGGGCCTCCGGTGCTGCCTCTTGCTCAGTAGATAACGCCTTCGAGCGCCTCGTCATGTTCGTCGATTTCGGCTTGTCTGGCGTCGAGTTCTCCACCGTAGACATAATCTTCCCACTCCTGCCGGGTTACAGATTCCATCAGGCCCAGAGAGCCCGCCCTACAAATTAGATAGCCCTCCCCATTGGCACGATCAAAGCTCTCTCGCCAGGTCGGCACCGGTGGGATGTCGGCCAGGGCAAGGTTAAATTCGAGCGTACCGGGGAGGATCAGGTTAGCCATTAGCCACCACCACCAGCGGCGGGATACTCAATCACCTCAGGCCGCTCGATGTTGTAGCCCGCTGCGATCGCCGCCGCCTCTGCGTCGGTGCTGTAGTAGGTGGCAAACACACCGCCGTTATCTTCAATCGAGGCCCGGCCAGGCTTGGTTCTAGAGCCAGTTACCAGGCTTTGGCGCTCGATGGTGGTGTTGATCTGGTTAGCCGCTTGCAGGCCTAGCACGGTGGAGACCCGGTCGAAGTCTACCCGGTTCAGAGGGAAGGCATAGAGAGCCCCGTTGCTTAGCTCTGCAATGGCGGTAACAGAGCGTTTGCCGTCTACGTTGGCCGTTAGGCGTACACCACGCCCCGGCTTGCTCAGAGACCAGCCACCAGCAGCAGCTGCTGCCAGCTTGTTATAGGCCATAAAAGTGCTAGTGGACGCAGGCTGAGAGATAGGGGCGGTCGGGTCTCGCTTGACCACTCGGGCGGGCTTGGGGCTGTTGGCTCCGGTCACCATGATCCGATTAGCGACCGCAGCGGCCTCTACAGCAGTCATGTGCCCCAGCTGGGTCTTAATGTCTGCCCCAGAGATGCCGGTACGAGCGGCCAAATCAACGGTTTTAAAGCCGTAGTGAAGGATCGGGTTGATGGCGACAAAGGTCAGCACATCTCGAAGTTCGCCCCTTGTATATTCGGGCATGGGTTAGGTCTCCTGATTAGAGTAGGTAAGGATCGGCCCCATAAGAGACCACGCCGGAGGTTGCATCAATGCCCATAATCACAGGGATATTAAAAGAGCCCTGATACACTCCGGTGTCGCTGTTATAGGTTCCAGTCACAAAGTTTCTAGAGCTGGGGTTTAGCGCGGGGGTTCGTTCTAGATTTTGGAGGTACATAAGCACCTCAAGGGCATACTTCTCTGGCGTATTGCCTTTGAATGTGCCCCCGGTTCCTTCCTGAAACCCAGCCCCCACTAGATAAGAATTCGCACTTAAAGTTAGATTTCCGTTGCCGTCGATGGCTTGAGAAACCGAAAACTGATAAGTACCACTAAAGGTTTGAGCCTGTTGGTCATGACTGCCAAGAACATTCTCCACCTGACCAGGGTTTACCACCGTACTCAACTGTTTTAGGGAAATAAAGCTCAGTATTTCGTGAGCCTGCCCTTCAGCAGTTGTGCTTTTGATAGTGCCACCTGTGCCCGGTGTAACTGTTGCCATGCAAGCCCTAGAACGTCCATCTGTCCAGCATCCTAGCCTATTCCTTGAACCTGTCAACAGGTGAATCTACTTAGGTTATAACTATCAATACGACAGTACAACATCCATGATTGTCGGTCATTGCACAGAAGGAAAAAACAGACTTATAAATTTATGGAACTTTTACTTTATCCAAAGCTAAGCACTCGATCTAGACGCGCAATTAGAAGGAGGAAAGGCCGCTATGGTAGACCATACGAATATAGACCCTATGGCAACTTGGTCAGACGGTTATCTCAGGAGACAGGGAGAGATCGAGAATGGGTTTTAGATCAACTCGCTAAGGAACGGCAGTATCTGCTGCGTCTAGACGCCGCAGCAGCTCTATGACGTTTTGGTCAAAGTCTGGAGGTTTAGTCGATCGCCACAGATCAAACCGGGCGCGCTTGTCGATGAAATTTCCATCTGTACTGGGGCTGCCACGGTCTAAATAAAGCGTTCTCTGGCGGTTGATGATCGTCAAGTGGCCTGGATAAACGCGGGTGATCTCTTTCCACATTTTGGGGTTGCGCTGGCGTTCACCCGTGCGTTTTTCCTCGGTAACGGTCAGGCCCTTGATTTCTGCTGTACTCAGGGTAAGGAATGCCCTCAGCCTGTCCTCGGCCTCCGCCTCGGTGCCTCCATAGACCTTCAGTGTGCCGCCATTGTTTAGCCTGGCCTTGGCCAGCCAGCGCCCCCACAGGTAACCATTAGGGCCTCCACATACCTGGCGCAGGCGTTCCCAGTCCAGCAGAGCACGCGAAACCTCGGGAATGGTAACGGTTACCCTTGTTAGGCGTTGTTCTCCTCGACGGGCATAGGGCGGAGTTTTCAGGCTGTAGAGGTTGAATTGCAATCTCAAGCCGTCGAGGGGGCGGGCTCGAATGTAGTCGTCGAGGGATTGGCCCACGATTTGACCTAAATCACGATCCTCTACCATCTGGTGGGTGGTGAGAATTGTGGTGAGCTGGCCCCTGACTTCGCTCTCTGGGCCTGCTACCACAAACTTTTCAGCATCATTGGCCCGGTTGGGTTGCACCTCTACCACTCGCTGGGGGCCTTGGTTGATGGTGGCGGCCAGGCGCTGCTGGGCGTAGTAGCCTTCGATCGAGTTAGAGACCACATACCCGGCCTCTATGCAGGCGTCGATCGCCTCCTCGATCAGCTCTTCAGTAAAATTTTGCCAGAACTGGTTAGGGATTTTCTCGACCCGCTCCTCTACGGCCTGGGCAAAGCTCCAGCTAGGGGCGTTGGCCTCTCCCCAGGTATTTCGTACGTTATCCGCATTGCTGCCAAAAATTAGCCCGCCGATGGGGTTGCTAGGGTCTTTTAGCCACCGCCGCGCCCCTTTGTAGAGCCATCCAGCGGTCTGCCGGGCCAGGTTGCGGAATGATTGGCGCAGCACATAGGCGATCTCAAAGGTCAGCTCCTCAAAGGCCTCCTCTGACACTTCGCGCAGCACATAGCTAGCCAGACGCTCGTCAAAGGCAAACAGCGATGTGGCGGGCACAATGCCGCAGGCGAAAAACCCCAGGGCATTGCCAGCAGTGCCCCCCAGGATGCTGCCGTAGGCGCTCCATCGGGCCTTAGCCATCTGGTCTATGCGATCGTCTGGGATGTTCCAGTCAAAGTAATACAACTCGATCGCCGCGCTCGTGAACATCGACCAGAGGTTAGTCAGGCTAAAAACCAGGCTGGGGATCTGGGCCAGAGCTGCCCCGATTAGAAAGCCTCTCAAATTGCCCCAGGTGAATATCTGAGCCAGTTGCTTACCGGCCTGAACAATCTTCTGAAAGAAGCCACCACCGCCCCCACGGTTGCCTACCTGAAGCCGTACTCCCCTGCTGAATAGCTGGGCAGAAGTGAGCGTAAAACCCATAGTTACCTATCCTTTTTTGGGCTGCGATCTCTGATTTGCGGGCCTTCCCCTGGGGGTCTGCCGTAGGGGTTATCGTCACCAGTGGCCGATCTAAACCCGGCCTCCACATCTCTTAGGTAGGCTTCCCAGTCTTCGCCCTGGCCCCCACCGGCGGCGGCCTCATCCACAAAATCGCCCTGCCCTCGGATGTTTTGCCGGATTTGGGTTTTAAGGTCACCCTTGGGATCTAGCCTTCTCCAGTAAACGGCGCGAATAATCGCGGCGGCCTGCAACAGTTCGGCCAGAATGCTCTTGAGGTCTTGCCCGTCTGCATTCTCAAAGCCCCTCACCTTGGCCACAGACTCATTGAGCAGGCCGTCGAAGGGGTCTTGGCCTGGAGTGTAGGCCAGGGGCATATCAACCACGCTGGGGCGGCTCTCAAAGCCTAGAAATTCGGCGTTGGCCTTGGCGGTGAGGTGTGCCAGGTGAGCCTGCTGGGTGGCGCTGCCCGCCTGGGCTAGCGTGCGACTGGTGGTATTGAGAATTTGGGTGGCCGTCACCTGCTGGCTCACCATCATTCCCACCAGCTCTGCCACGGCCTCGGCCATATTCGGCATCCCCACATTTACCGTCCCGGCTGGGGTGGGGATGGGAATTTGCTGGGGCCATTGGCCCATAACCCCGTCAAGCTGCTGCACCTGCCATAGATGCAGTTCTGCCAGTGAGCCGATCTGCAATTGGGAGGGGTTTTGCTTGGCAATTTGGTCTGGCACGCTAACAGGCATACCGTCGAAGCCAATGCCCGATTTGATTTGCTCCAGGCGCTTAATGATCTCTGGGTTGGCCGGGGGAATGCAGCACTTGCCCTCCTCAATGCGGGCGGGCTGCTGTACTGGCTCAATTTGGGGCCTGGTGTTGGGGTTGGTGGTGGTGATCTCTCCAGGGGTGGTGAGGTCGATCGCGGTGCCGGTTGGGGTGGTTGCGGGCTGCCTCAAGCCCACCGGGACAGTGATCGGCGGGTCTGGATTAATAAACCCTGGCGGGTTGATCGACCCGGTAGGGATGGGAACCGGAATAAAGAAGGGTTGAGCGGTTCGCTTGCCCTCTTGGTCGGGTTGCAGGGGGCGACTGGGGCCAGTGGGGTTCAGCGGGTCGAGGGGTTGCTGGGGCTGAGTTGGTGCGAGTGGGTCGGTGTCGGGCTGAGGGCTAGCGGGTGCAGGCGCGAAATTGGGGGGCGCGTCTGGGGCCGCAAAAGGAGAGCCAGCCCCGATGGGAGCTGTATCGGGAACAGGGGCGGGCGATCGTTCTGGCCAAGGTGAATTAGGCGCGGGGGCCGTAGGGCGCGCATTAGGTGCCGCTGGAACCGCGCGCGGGCGGCCTGCGCCATCTGTGCCATTAGGGCGGTAGGGATTGGGCGATCGCTCTGGGGTGGTACTGCCTGTTTGTGGAGCTGGAGGGTTGCCGCCTGTATCGGGCAGGCCGCCAGCCCTTTCGAACGAAAGGGTAAAAGTGCCCTTTTCTTTCGTTCGAAAGGAAACATCGTTGTCTTGAGCGATGGCCCTTGTAGAGCCATCGCCTTGAGTAATTAGCAAGGCCAGGTTTCTCGGCCCACAAAGGCCAGGGTTACTGTACTCCAGGCGAGCATTAGAGACAGGCCCCAAAATATTGAATTCCGATAAAAACTCAATACTCCATGGAACGGTAAGCGACCCATCGCACCAAACCCGATCGAATTCAAGTCGGCCCGATGCTCGGTAGAGTATGCCTGGCATTTGCCCACCAGTGAAGGGTGCAGGGCCATAGATAGGATCGCCAGGCACAACTACAGGCCCGGCCCCAGCTGCTGCTGGGGGAAACTGCCCAGGGTATTCCTCCCCACCGGGGCGAGGGGTGGCCGCGCCTGGCTGTGGGGGAATGCCTACACCCGGCTCTGCCGGATCTGGCCAAAAGAAACCATCAACGGCCCTCCCAATACCACCGCCGACCGCACCGCCGACCGCACCGCCCGCCAGGCCGCCGCCGACTGCACCAACGACGCCACCAGCACCCGCGCCCGCTACAGTGCCCACGCCTGGCACGGCAGAGCCGATCGCACCACCAGCAGCGCTGCCCCCAGCGAAACCGGCCACCTGGCCACCAACCGAGCCAGCTACGCCCCCCAGGCCTACGCCTAATCCCTCAAACAGCCCGGCCCCTTGGTTATAGGCTTGAGCTGCACCGATGCCGCCGCCAATAGCAGCCCCAGCCAGGCCCGCGCCTGAGAGGCTTTGCCTAGCCAGCTGCCCTGCGGTAGGGGCCAAGCCGGGGGCCAGGGTACTATTCGGCAATCGGCCCTCTGGGGTATAAAAAACCCGATTGCCCAAGCTGTCGGCGGCATAGGTGCCGGTTTGCTGCTGGCGCAGAGGAACTGTAGGCCCACCTTGATAGAGGTAGGGATTCTCACCAAGGGGAACAGTCGTCATGGGCGGTATTGCGTTGGGATTGCTGCGGTAGAAATGCTTCGAACATTCACCCAGAATGGTTGGGGTGATGCGCGCCAGGTATCTTCTAGTTCTAAGGAAACGCGAAAAATAATCCGCTCTGTCTTGTTAGCCGCCAGGCCATCTTGAGCCGTGACAACTGGCACTAAAATGCCACCGACAGATTCTTGGTAGTCAGTGGCTTTGTGGAGCTGGTAGAAGGCTCCGTTGGCCCATCCGACCAACTTAGAGAGAGAGTTGACGCTGGCGGGTAAGTCTGTAGCAGGGTTGAAAGCAGTCATCAGGTTACCTATTGAGAATCAGATACAAAATCGCCAGCCCCGCAAAGCCAAGCACATAGGCCAGGGCTGCTTGCTTCCAACTTTGAAAGGGGAAATAGAGAGGAGGGATTCGGCGGTTTTTTTTGCTCACAAGAGAACCACGAATTTGCTCTAATTTTGCCCTAACTCAGCTCCACCAACAGGAATTTATAGGGCTATTCTTAGGCAAGGATTAGCAACCACAACCCAGAATGCTTATATGGCAAGCCTTTTACGTTTACCTACAGAGGTCTGCAAAACCTCCACCCCCGGTTCGAATCCGGGTGTCGCCTTTCTTTTAGCTGGCAATTTTTGAGCCAGAACGACTGTAGACAGGGCCTTTCGGCTCTGTCTACTTTTGTATATTGTTGCTAGTTGTAGCCATTTGTAGTTAATTGAGCCTAAGTTTTTAGGCAAAATTTAGGCATGGATTTTGCAGAGCGGTTGAACCGGGCCAACGGGCGACTTAAGGCGGGCAGAATCCGTGTGCGGCTGCAAGCGCTCAATCAGAAGATTTATGCTCGGGGCACGTTTCCGCCTGCCCCCGGGAGCACGAAAGACGCGCCCTACCAGCAGCGGATCGCGTTGGGGCTGCCTGCTAACCCTAGGGGGTTGTCGCTGGCTGAGGAACAGGCGAAGGCGATCGGCGTGGCCTTAGAGGCTGGCCGGTTTGATTGGGGGCAGTATCGGGGCGATAGTGCCGAATCTGTGGGGGATTGGGTAGAGCGATTTAAGCGCCGGTGGCGGGGGGCCGCCATTACATGGAAAACCGACTATCAGCAGCCGTTTAACAAACTGCCTTCAGAGGCTCCGCTGACTCTGGCCCTGCTAGAGCAGACTGCTGAGAAACGGACGGAAGAAGATTCTCGCTCGCGCCTGCGGGCCTGCAATGCTTATCGCCAGCTCGCAGAATTTGCGGGCCTGCCGGGGGAGGGGTTCGCAAAGCTCAAGGGCAGCTATAGCGCGTCGGCGGTCGATCCGCGAGCGCTGCCCAGCGATGAGCAGATTGCGAGCTGGCGGGGCAAAATTGCTGATCCTGGGTGGCGGTGGCTGTTTGGGATGCTGGCCACCTACGGCCTACGGCCCCATGAGGTCTACACCGCCGACCTGGCCGACTTTCCTACGGTGAGGGTGCATGAGGCTACCAAAACCGGGTCGAGGTTTGTTTGGCCGCTCTACCCAGAATGGGCCACGGACTGGGAGCTGTCGGCGGTGACGATGCCGCCGCTAGAAAATATCGCAGGGTGCAGCAATGCCCAGCTGGGTACAAAAACCGCGAGGGCCTTTAACCGGCTGGGCTTTTGCCAGGCGTATGATCTGCGGCATTCTTTTGCCCGCCGATGCCTTGAGTTTGGCTATAGCCCAGAGTTTGGGGCAAAGCTGATGGGGCATTCGCCAGAGACCCACTGCAAGGTCTATCGGCGATGGATAGATGAGTCTGTGTATCGCGCCATTTATGACCAGGGCATTGAGCGGGGCGATCGCCCTCATGCCCCGGCCTGAGTCTCAACCTGGCTTTGCCACTTTTCGAGGCGCTCACAGTGCCAGAGGTAGGTAAGCCGGGCCGCACTAGGATTTTTAACTTTCCAGTGTTGGCCCTTCTTGAGCTCGCCGTTTTTGCGGGCCGTGGCCAGCACCCACCGGCTAATGCCCAGGCGCTCGCAGGCGGCGGCGGTGGTGAGCCAGGGGGAGGGTTTAGCCATCGATTTTTTCTCCCATTTCATCGACTAGGCGGCAGAGTAGGGCGGCCTGCTCTGATTGGGTTAGGCCTGCCAGCAGCCGATCGCAGTATTCATCTATGCTGGCGGCCATTTGTGGGGGCAGCTCACGGGGCGGTTCGAGGAATAGGCGGTAGGTGCCACTGCTACTTTCGCTGGTGAGCATTTGGGTTTGGGGTAAGGGTTTGGGGGCGATCCACCCTTCGGCTAGGCCCTGGGCGATGGTGGCCGCATCGGCGGCGGGTTTGCAGATGGGCAAGCCGGTGGGGTTTTGTACGTTATCGGGTTGGGGGTTGTCGAGCTGGCGGGCAATTTCGAGCAAATGATCGGCCAGGGCCTCTGGTACGCGGATCGCTCGGGTGGGGCCGCTCCATTTGGCGGGGCGGCCTGCTTTGGTTTTCTCAGTCATAGAGCCTCCACTAGCCGGCGCATTAGTTCGCGGTGATAAGTTTTCCGCACGGATGGACGCAAGACATCAGGCACCAACCAAAGGCCTTGCTGCCCGCTGCATGGCACCGGGTCGATCGCCACAACCTCTGTAAGCTGCCAGCCAATGGGGCCAACAAACCAGGGGGAATCTGATGCCGTCACGTTGCCCACGAATCGGGCGATCGCAACGATTCCGGTGGGGTGTTCATCGCCATCGGGCGGGCAGTCTTGGCCCAGGGTTTGCCGTATCCAGTCGGCAGCCTGTTTGTCGTATTTTTTGCCCGCGTGGATGGCGATTAGGCTGCCTGGGGCTAGGGGGCAAGCCCAGCCGCGATTCTCAACGCGCTTGCCTAGGTGGGCGATCGCGTAGGCCCAGGGGCGGTGCAGGGTGATTGCCTTGAGGGATTGCTTTGTGGGGCTACCCATCGATCGCACCTCCCAGTAGAGGCAATTGCCCAGCTCTCTCGCGTTTGGCGATGCTGTTGGCTTTGCGGTAGGGGGCATCGTGGCGCAGGTGGCAGGGGGCGCAGAGTGCCCGCAGGTTGCTGGGGTCGTTATTGCTGGGGTTTTGGTCGAGGTGGGCGACCGTGAGCGTAAAGCGCTGGGGGTGGTCGAGGTCTTCAGCCCAGTAACCTAGGGCCAGGTCCGAAAAATCTTCCCAGCCCTGGCCAGTGACGCGGCAGGGCCTGCCACAACCAGAGCATCTCCACCCAGCGGCGACTTTAACTTGAAGTGCTATTTCTTCCCAGTTCTCGGGGTATCGGCTTCTATCCATTGGCATCGCTGAGCACCTCCACTTCACCGGGTAAATATTCACGGGTGATCATCCAGCCGTCGCGCTTGACGGCTACCTTTTCGTCAACGTGGGCGACCACCCAGGCGGCCACGCCGTCATAGCGACCCTTCTTGATTTCGACCTTGGCCCCTACCGGGGGAAGAACTATAGACACCTCTCTATCGGGACATAGAGATTCATCTTGGATATTTCCCCTCTTAGGGATTTGGTTGGTCAGGTTGGTCAGGTTGGTCACCTTGCTAGATGTCCGGTGGTCAACGGTTTCTAGATTGTCGTTTTGGGTAGGTTGGTCAGGGGGTTGGTCATTAGGTTGGTCATTAGGTTGGTCACCCCCATTTACATGGGTTTGAACCTCCTCTGACCAACCTGATCCAACCTTTTCTCCAAACTTTGGATTTATCCAATATCTAGGTCTTCTGCCGTTGACCAACCTCCTGACCGACCTCCACCCGTTGATGCGCAGAAGGTTGGACACTCGCATTTCTTCGCGCTTTCCCTGGCGGTCGTAGGGCAGTTGCAGGCCCACGGCTAACACGTCGGCGGTATTCACTTCGCTGAAGTCTTCGCAGTAGTCGAGGATCTTTTTCTCCCATGGGTCGCTGGTGACGTAGTTGAGGGCATCTTCTTGGGCGGCCTGGTGCATCTCGTGGGGCAGCTCCCACCGTTCGCCGCTACGGAAGGCGTGAACCACCGCGCCCCAGATGCGATCGCGCTCGACCGACAGCTGCTGAAAGGGCACCATCGGAATTTCGACCGGAATGACCCAATAGCGGCGGTTGCCGGTGGCGTCGGCCAGGAATTCGGTTTCGTTGGTGCTGCCCACGATGATGCTGGGTCGCTTGAACTCTTGCACCGTGCGGCCATAGGGCGGCCGCACCTGGTCGGTTTGGGTGGTGATAAAGGCCTTGACCGCTGAAATGTCTTTGCGTTTAAAGACCGCTTCAAGTTCGGCCCACTCGATGAACCAGCTCTGGTGTAGCTTTAGCCGCTCGTCTTTGTCGCTGGTGCTGCCTACGGTGTCGTCGAACCACTCCTCTCCTGCCAAAATCTTCCAAAAACTGGATTTACCGACGCCCTGGCCACCACTGAGAATGCAGACCGTGTCTACTTTGCAACCTGGCCAGAATGCCCTGGCCACAGCTGAGATTAGCGTTTTTCTCAGATAGACCTGGTGCAGTTCGCTGGTGGTGCCCAAGAACGTTGGCCCCAGGCTATCAAGCAGCTCGCTATCTGCGGGGTAGAGCTTGGCGCACTGGTTGAGGTATTCGGCCACGGGGCTAAAGTTCTGCTGGCGGGCGATGTGGCTACAGATGGCGGTGCAGTCGGCGTCTGGCAGCTGAATATTGTACAAAAGTGCCAGCTGTAGGCGAAGGCTGTCGAAGTCGCAGGGTTCACCATCTAGCTCTACTTGAGATTTCAGCTCATTCCACCGTAGGCGGTTCTTTAGGCGGTCCGAAACCATTTGGTACCTACGGGCCAAGGCGCAGGGTTCACCCTCGGGGGCTTCGGTGTCGTTTTCGTCGGTGTCGGCCTTCCATTCTTCGAGAGTGGGGGCAGCGGTGATCCTTTCGGTAACCTCGACGCCGGCGGCGATCGCGTCGTCGATGCCCTTCAGTTTGTTATCCCACTCCACCACGTAGACCATGGCCCCTTTGGCGGCGAGCATTCGCCCCAGGTTGTGCAGGGCGCGTCTCACCTGGCGTTTCTCGATAATGTCTCGGTCAAAAAACAGGTAGAAGACTCTGCCATAAGCACAGAACAGCTCCAGCTCTGGCCGTAGCCTCCCCAGCTTGCCGCCGGTGCTCACCCCAGGGATACTGATCGCCGGATGGCCCTCGGTGAGTAGTGCCCCCGCTTTCTTGGCCCCTTCACAGATGCAGATCGCCTGGCTGGTGTCGGTGATGAGTTTGGGCCAGTAGTCTCTATCCTCCATTTCGAGAAAGAGTGGAGCTAGGGCCTGGCGGCTAGGGCTGAAATATTTGCGGGGCTTCTTGGTCTCTGGGTCTAGGGGTGGGTTGTCTGGCTTATATTGAGCCCCGGCAAAGGTGCGCTCTCCTGTAGTGGGGGCAACCCCAGCGACTGCCCACCCTGGTGCTAAATCTGTGCTGTGCTTCCATCGCTTGTCTGTGTTGCGGTTGAGTAATTTGTCTACGTCGGAGGGATCGTCTATGCTCCATACGTTGCGGTCAATGATGTCTGACAACACCGCCGAGGCTTCCCACTCTGAGCGGTGTTCTGGCATTAAAATGCTTGTATGTTCGGGCATCTCTCTGGTTAATAGGGTTACGTTTCAGTGGCGGGGTAGTGACCCGCTCTAATAGTGAAAACGAAGGGGCGGCATCTATTGAGGGTGGCCGCCCCTTTGCTTTAAATGACTCCGTATTCGATCAGCACATCGTGAATTTGGTCTGGGGTGGCCATGGGGTAGACCTGCCGAACGTCGCGGAGAGTGTGGGCCAGCGCAACTAGGGCGGCATTCTCGAAGGCTTCGCCCCAATACCAGGGGCTGTTGAGGTGCGAAATTTCGGCATTTTCGGTAGACCACCAAAACCCCGGCCACGGCTCGGGGTTGGTGCCGTAGGGCAAGCAGCCCCGCATATTGCGATCGACCAAAAGGGGCAGCCAACCTAGCAGGGCACTCCAGGGGCTGCACTGCTGCCAACCCACGACTTCACCGCCGCCGCCGTCGTAGCTAGGTGCGCCTAGTACTGGGCAAAAAGTCGCTGTCAATCTACCTATAGACATACGGTTTCTCCGGTTCTAAGTGACTGAGAGAATAAAAGGCGGGCTCAGATGTGAGAGTCGGTAGCCCGCCTTGTCGTTTCTTGGAGCATAGCAGACTCGGATGTGAGTTGCACATCCGAGCCTGCTATGTTAAGTTCAAATGGTAGACCGAAAAGTGATTGGTGTCGAGGGAGACCCCCCGATGAAGCAGATCAGAGAAATGTTGGGGTTGACGCAGCAAGAGTTTGCCGGTCGGTTAGGCGTGGCTATGTCCACGCTAAGTCGATGGGAGAACGGGAAAGGGAAAGCATTGCTTAGCTCTGGCCAGTTCAAAATCTTGCTGTCAGACCTTGAACCGCACGGCATCACGCTAAAAGACCTGCCAGACGATCTCAGTCGTCCAGCAGGTCAGAGTTAAACCACAAGTTGTAAACCCCAGGGGCAGAGCCGTGGAAAGCAGACCCCTGGGATACCCAAAGAGGGCACTTCCATTATGCCGAAACCACTTCCACCTAAATTCCGCAGCTACTACCGGCGTCTGCACCATCGGGCGGCGATCGAAGCGATGGCGGCACTGATCGACCTCGACCCTAGCTGGGAGAGTAAGGATTTAGCCCCAGTAGCCGCCGACTATGCCGACGATCTGATCGCAGAGCTGAAGCGGAGAGAAACCGCCGGCGACGATATCGAAGACTAATTAAATTTCAATCTTGTAAACCCCAGGGGCAGCCGTCGAAAGCAAACACCCCTGGGATACCCCAACAAGGGCACCTCTATTCTATGGCTTCCCCATCCCAGCAAAAGATTCTCAAGCAAATTGAGACCAAAGGCCACTACAGCACCACATCGGAGCGCAGCGCAAAAGCCGCTAAGGCCCTCCCTGATGTGCAGCATGTCTACAGTTGCGAGATTCCTACGAACCCAGGCAAAACAACCCACCGCTTTATAAAGCGGCAGTCTTGCCTGCCTCAATAGTTCGCTGAGCCCGCGCCCCCAACTCTCCTGGGGGGCGCTTTTTGTCGTTTTAAAGCAGCAAAAATTATGTCCAACTTCTTCATCCTTCTCCTTTGTGCTGGGGCAGCCTGGCGAATGATCGTTTTAGCTCTAGCCGTTGGCCTTTCCTGGTCAGCCATTCTGTTTATCGCTTTCTTCAGCATTCTTATCGTTCGGGTCTTTTCTTTGCTATGACTAATCAATTTTGCGAAGGGGCTCAAACCTCAATCAGCGGCGATAACCAAGGGCGTTCCTGGGAGCACTTTTGGTTAGACCAAACCTACAAATTCTCCAATCAAATTCCCAATCAACAAAGTTGGACACGTACAGATCCCGGCTGGGTTTTGGCAGACAACGGCTACTGCCGCTGGCAAAATACCCCGCCCGAAAGAATGCGTGATTTCTCGCCCAATGGACAGGCCCTAGCCGTAGTAGAAAATGCCCCAGCACCTACCCAAGCAAATGCCATCCATGGGGGCATGAGTGACGGCGGTTTTGGTGTTCTGGTGTTGTTGGCCACCGCCGCCGCAGCCGGGCTGTGGTGGGTCAACCGGGGCAAAAAAACAGACCCCACCTACCACCCCCACGCCGACTTAGATTTATCTCTGCCCCCCATGCGCTACTCGCCCGTAGCCATCGACTACATCGAGATCGAAGACGGGGAAGAGGTGCCCGAGGGTTACGAGCTGGTGACAGAGGAGGAGGGGGACAACCACCCAAAGCACCTGATGCCGCAGGGGAATCGAACCCACGGAATTCCTAGCGTTGAGCCCCTCGAATTCGAGTGGAATTCGCGCGAATTCGAGGGGAATTCGCATGGGGCCGATGCGAATTCGCAAAACAGCCAAGATGCGAATTCGCTAGGAATTCCGGGGCTTCCAGCCGATTCGCAAGACTGGCCCCCAAAAACCATGGGGGCACCCTGCGACCCACTTCAGCCAGAGCAAGCGGGGGAATTTGACCTGTACAGAAAGTACGTAGACACCGATGGCCTCAACCCCAAAGGCAACGACATCATTAAGCGCCTGTGGGGTTGCACCCCAGGCCGTAGCGCTGCCTATGAAGCCGCACGCAACCGACGCGATGCCTTCGCCAAACGCCTCGACTATTACCGTTTTGAGGAAGCCTAATGCCTAAGCGTAGAATCAGAAAAGTTAACTCGGGCCACTACTCCCCAGCCCCCACAGCAGCAGTCACATCTACCGCAATTTCTGTCACTCCGCCAAGGGTTTCCCCCTGGCGGGTAGACCTGGCTTTACTACTCCTAACTGTCGGCGGTTTTGCTGCCATTGGTGCAGATTCTTGGATGAGTTGGGAAGGCTTTTCTACCATGCCGATTGACTGGTGGATCGCCGCTATCCTCACCGCAATTGTGGCCGTTTCTCAGATTGGCTCTGGCATCATTCAAGCGTTAGGAGGAGACCCCTTTAAGGGCATTGGTGGCAGCACTAGCGCAGATGATTGGTGGGGTATCACTCTTAAGGGTTTATATGTGCTCGATATCTTCAGTAACTTTGCTGGGTTTGGGGGCACTCAATACCTATCCATTAATGCCCTTTGGGCCGACCCCCTTGGCACTATTGGCCTGCTGCTGTGGAATGCAACCCTGGCCGTTTTGCTAGCCTTTGGCGATGAGATTCTCTTTAGATTGAGAGACCGAATCGCCATCGGGGCGCAAAAGAACCAGCAGCTCGCTAAGATTCGCGCCATTCAGGTCGAGGCCCATAACAAAGTGCTCGACCACTACCGAAAGCTGGCGGTCGAGCAAGCAGAAGCCGCAGGGCAAAACCTATCGGTGGCCTTTGACTGGTTAGACGGGGGCGACAATGTTTAAGCCCTATATCAAATCCTTCCTAGCCACACCACAACGCCTGTGGGCCTGGTCGAGGCTCTACCCCTACGAGTCGATCGGCTATGGCACCCTGCTACTGTTCCTAGCTCTGGCCGCAAAACCAATCATCGTTGCCGCCGCTTGTGTGGCGATCGTCGGGGGAATCTACTGGATGTTCACCGGCCCGCAATAACATAGACCTCAAACCACACCGCGCCCCAGCCACACCTGGGGCGCTTTTTTATCGCCTATCTCGCAAAAGATCATCAATCACCTTTTCTGCACACCAATCGAGCGACTTGCTCATATTGGCCTGGCGGGTCGAATGCAGCAGCCGCACCGAAACTTCGTAATTATGGGTGTAGGTTGTGATTTTGCTCACCGCCTGGCCAATCTCTCTCTCTGCTGCTGGGGTTGCCCTCTTTCTA
The DNA here is from genome assembly GCF_032813545.1 of Nodosilinea sp. E11. NCBI lineage: Bacteria > Bacillati > Cyanobacteriota > Cyanophyceae > Nodosilineales > Nodosilineaceae > Nodosilinea > Nodosilinea sp. E11. The sequence continues at coordinate 1,338 of NZ_CP136518.1, read as the reverse complement.
GCCACAGGCCTATGGGCCACCTTCACCCGTCGCGCCCGGCTCTGGCTCTGCCCACCCAAACTAAAAAAAGGCGTCTTCACCGCCCCAGAGCGATAGAGCTGGTTGTAGCGAATCCACCACGCCACAAAACCAATTACAGCCAGCGCTAACAATACATCCATGGCCCACCTGCACTCCTACTAGAGTCTTCCCAGCAGGGGCCGCTAATTCCGTACAAAACTAATTGGCTAACCAATCCAGCATCAATATGAAGCCAGCCACCCCAGTAGCCGCCACCACAACCCGGTAAATTTTGCCCTGCACCGTCTGACCGCTGATCACCCACTGCGCCATCAAATAGGCCGAATCGGCATAAGTGCGCTGGGGCTCTGGTGGTGGTGGTGGTGGTGGTGGTGGTGGTGGCTCCGGCTTAGGCAGAAGCTCTATAAAATCTATGGGCACATTGCTAGAAATAGTCGCAGGGCCAGAATCCTCGCCCACCGTATCGTGCTCATCCTCAACCACCCTCACCAGGTTTGAGGCTAGGTAAAGGCGATCGCCTATCCCAATCGGGTGCAGCTCACCCACGGCCAACCGTTTGCCAGCAATAAACGTGCCCTCACTGCTGCCCAGGTCTTGCACTGTCCAGCGATCAGCAGCGTAGCTGTAGGCAATGACGCAATGCCGCCGACTCACATCTCGAATATTGATGGTGACATCACATGTGGGATTACGGCCAAACACCCACTCGCCCTGCCGTGAGCCGCTGGGGGCCTCTAAGGCATAGGTAATGTCTGCCCAAACCGGGTCTTTAAACTTCTCATCAAAATAGAGCGTCAGCTTATGGATCGTCATCGTTTAGGCGGGTGGGGGCGGCGGAATGGCTACCGCCATCCTGAAGCCGCTTGGGGGCTTTGTTGCGATCGCCAGACGTAGACAGCGAGACAGATAGCACCAGGGTGAGCACGAAAGCTAAAAGGGGAAAGGCCAGGTCAACAACCATCAAAAAACCAACGGGATAGCATGAGCGTCGGCTAGGGCCTGCCACTGCTCAGCCGCCCCCTCAGGCATGAGGATTACTGCTTTTAGATGGTCGTAAAGGGCCTGCACCAGGGGCCAATTGTCGGCGATCGCTGCCAGCTTCAAATCTTCCCGCCGAATTGGGGGTATGTCTTCCTGCCACTCAAGGAAGGCAGGATCGGCCATAAAGGCGATTTTGAAGCCCTTGGGGTCTGGCTCTGGGGCCGCTGGCTCTGGCTCTGGCGGGGTGTAGGGTTGCCAGTCGCCGCGATCGTAGGCGGTCTGTAGCGCTGCCTGCGTGTTGGCGCTGGTGGAGTAAGCAGCATAATCGGGGCTGCC
>NZ_CP136517.1:0-24217 GCF_032813545.1 Nodosilinea sp. E11 | reverse complement strand
GGTTTCACACTGGCCACCCTTGCCAGTTCGGTAGCCACCCCACCTGCGCAGCAATACCCACTCGCCAAACAGGTTCTGGCGTAAAGCGCACCAATAAAAGCGATCGCCCCGCTGCCAGAACAGTTCCTGCTCTTGGTCTGGGTCATAGCTTGGCTGGGTCATAGCTCCCACGCTACCGATCAACAAAGTCCTATGGCTCGCTGCCGTCTTAGCCCGATAATAAGGTGCCTGCAAGCCAAGGAAAAGTCTCGTGCCACAAGACAATTCCCTATTCCCTACCGATAATTATGACGTCTTTTTCAAAGACCTCAAAACGCGCATCCGTCGGGCGCAGGTAAAAGCGGCTCTTGCCGTCAACCAAGAGTTGATCGTCCTGTACTGGCAGATTGGGCGTGAAATCCTCGCCCAACAGCGGCAGGAAGGATGGGGGCAAAGGTTATTGACCGCCTCGCCAAAGACCTGAAGCGGGAATTTCCCGATATGCAGGGTTTTTCACCACGCAACCTCAAATACATGCGGGCTTTTGCCGAAGCTTACCCAGATCAGGCAATTGTGCAGGAGGTGCTTGCACAAATTCCCTGGCACCACAATCAGGCTCTCTTGGATAAGCTGAAAGCCCCAGATGAACGGCTCTGGTATGCTCAATGCACGCTTGAGAATGGTTGGAGTCGAAATATTCTGGTCATGCAGATAGAATCTAACCTGTTCCAGCGCCAAGGCGCTGCCGTAACCAATTTTGAGCGCACCCTGCCACCAGCACAGTCTGATCTCGCCCGACAGCTGATCAAAGACCCTACAACTTTGACTTTCTCAATCTGACCTCCGCCACCCAAAGCGCGAGCTAGAAAAGGCTCTGGTCGAACGCATTAGGGATTTTCTGCTGGAGCTGGAGGTAGGGTTTGCTTTCGTCGGGAGTCAGTATCGATTGGAGGTCTCGGGCAACGAGTACTTCATGGACATGCTGTTCTACCACCTCAAGCTGCAGTGCTACGTGGTCATTGACCTGAAGGTAACGGAGTTTCGCCCTGAGTACACCGGCAAGATGAACTTCTACGTCGCGGCGGTGGACGACCTGCTGCGCCACCCCGATGACCAGCCCACCATCGGCATTGTGCTGTGTAAATCGAAGAACAAGACGATCGCAGAATACGCCCTGCGTAACCTTAGCACTCCGATCGCCGTCACTACCCACAGCTTGCCAGACCAGCTCAAAGCCAACTTACCCACCATCGAGCAGCTGGAAATGGAGCTAGATGCCGTAGTGAATGAGCTGTCGGAATAGTCTCATTTACAATCAAGCAGCCAGCGCAAAATCCCCCTAAATTCTGACGGCAGAATCTAGGAGGATTGTTAATTAGAATTCAAACAGACTTTTGAGGTGGAATAATCTGTTTACGACGCTCTACCGCCGACTTGAGAGATTTCCTCAAATAGGTATCGCTATACAGAGATGTCTCGATACCTTAATTTAGGGTATTGATCCCTAGATATCTATCACAGAGCTCTCTAAGCTTTAGGGGAGGAAATATCAACAGCTAAGTGGAGTACCGTTGATTTTGACAAAATAGATCCAGACGTTAACGAGATAAAGACCTCCAATTTAACGGGGACTGAACTATTTGAAAGCGAGGGAAGTTCTTTTCTCCTCTTGTTACTAGATTACTCCTGATAACAGGTAGTTTATCGGGTTGATACCAAAGTTTATCTTTCGGTTAACCACTACTCTCTATTATCCTTATGCAAGTTTCTTGGCGATCCATCTGGATCCATATTTCCAGAAAACCAATCCAGCGCCCACTCCACCCGCTGCCATAACCATGCAATAGCTCTCAGTATCAGACAATCATTGCCGTCATTTTTCTCAATTCGAATCACCCTGAAAGCATTGCCGGATAAAAGCTACAGGTACTCAGTCCCCTCAATTTGAATCACCCTCCAAGCATTTCTAAAGTTTGTTCCCATTGGATCCCTCTGGTAGAAGGAGGCTGAAACTCAGAATCTTGCTCATGGCCCTATTCAGTTTCTCCCTGATCGTGAGTGTCTTCGTAAGTAGTTTTTAACATGGCGCGAATCCGATCAATGTGAACCTGCGAGTCTTGAACTCGCTGTAAGACTGAAGAAGAAGACTTGCCTTGACTCTGGCCCATGGTGGCAATCAAGTTCTGGCGCTCCTCAAACATTCGTAGGGCAACCCATAGCGTTTCTTCAATCTTGGCCGTTTGCTGGGCTAGCAGCACTGCCGAAGTAAAAGCATGGCCCGTATGACAGCGGTACCGCAAAAAATCATCGCCTTCTGTTATTTGCCACAATACCCCGCCACAGTCGGGGCAGTTAAATGGTACCTGCTCGCCGAGCGCCTCGACCGACGGCAAATCGCTCAAAACGCGCTGGGCAATTTCTGCCTCAATTACGATGTCCTTTGGCGGCTGCTTACGAGTGGGTAGTTTTCTACGCAACAGATCCGATAGCAGCATTCCCATTTCGGCGATGGGCAAGCAGTAATCAGCACCCACATTGGCGATAACCGACTGCGGCATGTCTGGATAGGCCGCATCCAAGGGATCTTGGACGATGCAAACACCGCCGCAACGTTTGATGGCCATCATGCCACTGGTGCCATCATCCAGGTATCCAGTCAGAATGATGCCGATGACGCGATTGCCATAGGCTACCGCTGCGGAGCGAAATAAGGGATCAATGGCCGGTCGGTAACGATTTTCGCGGGCACCTTTGGTGACCAGAATTTTTCCTTCTACAAGCAAAATATGTTGATCGGAGGGTGCCAAATAAATATGACCGCTTTGGAAGGGTTGCTCGTCATAGGCATGTTCACAGGTCAACCCGCCACTCTGATTTAAAGCTGCAACCAGGCTGTCTCCAGTGGTATCTGCACCCATGTGGTTGACAATAAAAATGGCAGCCGGGAAATCTTTGGGAAACTGCGCGGTCAGTTGCGTCAAAGCCTGCATCCCTCCAGCAGACGCGCCCACCACAATGATCATGGGATGTTTGCTCTGATTCATGGCCACCTATTTCTCCAGTTACATAGAATCGCTACGGACTGACATGATTGCTCTAACTAGGTCCTCTGGGTCCACAGGTTTCGCAAGATGGCACTGGAATCCGGCAGCGATCGCCCGTTGTCGATCGGCCTCATCTACATAAGCCGTCAGCGCGATGGCTGGAATTTGCCCGCCGACGTCTGCACTCAGCGATCGCACTTGTTGAATCAACCAATAGCCGTCTTGCTCGGGCATGCCAATATCGCAAATTAGCACGTTGTACCGATTGGGGTTGTCATTTAGAGCCGCTAGGGCTTCTCTGGCAGAGGCCACAGTTAGCACATTAGCCCCATAACTTTCCAGTACAAAATTGAATAGCTCAAGCGTATCAACGGCGTCATCAACGGCCAAAATTTGCAGACCGTCTAAAAACGCAACCGGATCGCTCGAACACTCTAATGCGGGTGACTCTAACTCACTGGATGGTGGCGCCTCGCTCAGCGGCAACCTGACAATGAACGTCGCGCCTTGTCCTTCACCGGGGCTGCTGGCTTCCATGGTGCCGCCGTGCAGCTCTACCAGGTGCTGGGCGATCGCGAGCCCTAGGCCCAGACCGGGCTTCCCTTTGATGCTGCTAGAATCGCCCTGACGGAAGCGCTCAAAAATATACGGCAATAGATCAGCGGCAATTCCCTGCCCGGTATCCGTAACTCGAATTTGAGCCTGCCCCTGCACCCGCTCTAGGGTGATTTCAATGCGTCCATTGGGCGAGGTAAATTTAATGGCGTTTGACAGCAAGTTCCAAAAGACTTGCTGCAATCGATCGGCATCGCCGACGACCCTTTCAGCATTTAACTGAGCCATGATGTCGATATTTCTGGCGTCGGCTGAGAGTTGAACAGTCTCGATCGCAGCCTGCACCACTGAGCGCAGATCAAGTGAAACTGGGCGAAGATTGAGTCTGCCACTAACAATCCGAGAGGTATCTAAAATATCTTCAATCAGTTGAGATTGCACCCTGGCATTGCGCTCAATCGTCTCTAAAGCACGGGCAACAGTCGCTTCATTGAGGGTGCGCGCGCGGAGCTGCTGTGCCCAGCCAAGTATGGCGTTTAGAGGGTTACGGAGTTCGTGGGAGAGGTTTGAGAGAAACTCATCTTTGGCTAGGTTGGCCGTTTCTGCCTGCTGACGGGCAACCTCTAAGATAGCAGCATGACATTTGAGCGCGTCAATGTCGAGAAAGACTACGGTCACTCCGTCAATTTGGTTTTCTGTCGTGCGATAGGGCCGAATCCGCAGGGAATACCAGTGGCCTGCCTGGGTTTGAATTTCCTCTTCTTTGGTGTTGAGTGTCTCCAGCACCTCTAACGCCATAGACTCTAGGCGAGAAACATCAAAATCAGTGCGAAGATCGCTAAATGGTCGTCCGATATCACTAGGAATGAAGTTAAATAGGCACTGCGCTGTGGGGGTAAGACGGCGGATTCTTAGCTCGTTGGTGAGCATCAAAATCGGCACACTGATGCTGTCAACAAAGTTGTTGAGGTCGCTATTATCTCGGTTTTGTTGCCGGTTGCGGCTGCGCAGTTCGTCGTTAGTGGTGGCGAGTTCTTCGTTAGTGGCTTGAATCTCTTCTTTGGCCGTTTGAAGTTCTTCGTTGGTGCTTTGTAACTCCTCGTTACTCGATAAAATTTCTTCATTGGCCACGCGCAGATTTTGGTTGAGATAGCTGTGTTCCTGAATGACCGCCTGCAAATGCGCCTGGGCCGAAAGTTCTCGCTGGGTCGCGGCGGCCAGAGCTTGACGAAGCTGTAATATTTCACGCTCTAGGTCTTCCGGTTCCTGACGTTTAGCCGATGCCGCTGAGGAGGGGGGGACCGGCAGAAAAACCGCTTCAAAGATCACCAAAAAATAAACTGTAGATGCGATGGTCGGCTGAAATGGAATCACGTCTAGATTGAGACGAGCTGAGCCCTCACCAGATTCCATCTGAATCTGTTCTTGCCGAACCGCAACATTTTGAGTTTGAGCCTGGTAAATGGCGGTGCGAAGGGGAAGTGTTAACCCTTCTCGGGCCATCATCATCACGTTTAGGTCAGTGGTGCCGGTGGGCAGTTTCAGATAGGGATCGGTGTCCCCGCGCAGGTGAAGAATCTGCATTTGGTCATTGATAATCACCAATACTGGAGCGTAGCGAGCGGCGATTAGCTGATCAACTTCTCGCACTAAATCAAAATTATTGGCAATGGTTTCAATAACTCGTTGCTGGCTCTCACCACCGACAACGGGGTAAGCCCTGGTTGTGAATGAAAACAGGGGACGAGTCAAGGTCAGCTTGCGAGAATAAATTTTAGCGGCCTCATGAACCGACGAAAACAGGTCTGAGGCAGTCTTGACACTTTCGGACGTGCCCAATATGAGAAAGCCATTGGGATCAAGACTGTAATGAAATAGAGCGATGATGCGCTCTTGCAACGCATTTGATAAATAAATTAGCACGTTGCGACAGCTAATTAGGTCAAGGTTAGAGAACGGCGGATCGCTGCCCAAATTGTGCTGTGCAAAAACACAGAGTTCACGGATAGCACTGCTAATTTGGTATCTTCCATCTGCCAGCGGCAAGAAAAAGCGGCTGAGCCGTTCGGGCGAGACCCCGTCTACTTGGCTTTCTAAGTAAACACCTGCCCTAGCTTTGGCGATCGCAGCAGCGCTGATGTCGGTAGCAAAGATCTGAATCGGCGGCATGGTGGCGCGATCGCTAAAAAACTCTAGCAAGCAAATGGCGATCGAGTAAACTTCTTCACCCGTCGAGCACCCCGCCACCCAGATTCGAATCGGAGTGTCTGCGGTTTTGTTTTGGCTAATGGTCGGAAAAACCTGTGCTTTTAGCTGCTCGAAGGCATCTGGGTCACGGAAGAAACTCGTGACGTGGATCAAAATTTCTTCATACAGGGCTTGAACTTCAGCCGGGTGCTCTTGCAGGTGCCGAGCATAGTCCTCCAAAGTTTCGAGCTTATACAACAGCATCCGGCGCTGCATGCGGCGATCGATCGTCGCCGATTTGTAAAGCGTGAAGTCAACGCCTGTCGTCGTTCGCAGCAGCGCAAAAATGGTCTTTAAAGCATCGCCCGCCGTAGGCATCTCCTTCACGGTTTGAAGCGGTTCCGAGGTAGCCAGCAGGGGGCTGCGGCTGATATTGACCAGTTCTGCGGCAATGGCCTGGGGCGGCAGCACAAAATCAACGTATCCGGTGGCCACGGCCGTATTCGGCATACTGTCAAATTTTGCGGTCGCTTCGCACTGGGCAAACGTTACGCCGCCCGCCACTTTAATGGCTTTTAACCCCTGTGAGCCGTCGCCATCCATGCCCGATAGCACAACCGCGATCGCCTTGTTTCCCAAATTTGCGGCTAAAGATTCAAAAAATACATCTCCCGGCATGTACTTACCCTGGACTTTCTGGCGCGCAGCCAAACGAAAGTTCCCATCGACCAACGTCATCTGAGTATTGGGCGGAATCACATAGATCTGGTTGGGTTCGACTGCCATCTGATCTTGTACCTGACCCACCGGCATTGTGGTTACTCTGCCTAAGATCTCTGACAGCAGGCTCTCATGGTCAGGAGATAAATGTTGAATCAGCACAAATGCCATGCCCGTATCGATCGGCAAGTGACAGATCAAATCTGTGAATGCCTCTAGCCCCCCCGCAGAAGCGGCTATCCCCACAACCGGAAACAGAGCATTGGTTTCAACTGAAGAATTTAGATTCACGGGGTCAGAATCAGCGGCTTTAGGCAAATTTTCCTGGGGGGGGAAGTCATTAACGCTACAGATACTACTGAATTCGGAGCTAAGGATTCTCTGCAAAATCAGTAAACCGCATCTTTATGTATAGACACTGTTTTATCTAGGCTTACAGCTTACAGCGCAAACCGTTTTAACACATCAACCTTCTGACAATTCTTATGCACTAAACAGTCTGCTGTTCTTTCTCTAGCCAACAACTCTGCAATATTATCCCTATCGCCGTGGGGCTATGGCTAAGTAGGGGGCTGATCTTGCCTAGGCCGTAGCCTCGCCTGGGCAGGTTGGTGGCAAAGCTACGCCTAAAACTGTGAAGGATCACCTCATCAGAGGTGTCTGTTGAGTGGAAAGTTTGTATTTTATGCTACTAGGCGGTTCTGGAGCCGTGACTCAGGCGTTAGGTACACGTGCCCCACCGAGATCGCAATGGGCACCGCCCGCGCCGGTGCTGCTGGGTGGTTAAGCTGCCGTGCCCAACGCCAACCGCCAGAGGTTGGGGTAAAGGGGCTTGATTGTCTGCCGCAGCTGGTGGAGTGCTTCGGCCCCTGACTCTTGGGCCAAATGAACCAGGGCGCTAATGTCTTGAATTGAGGCTTGTAAATCAGGGGTGTCCAGAACTTCAGTAAGAGATCTGATCTCTACTGAAGTTCTGGACAGACCATATTTTTCAAGGACTTGGGCCGCGATCGCATCCCAGGCAGGCGTTAAATCCCCGACCCGCTGCTTTAGCACCTGGTCGAGGGCGTCAAACACCTCAGAGTCGGTCTCAATCCGTTTGTGCTGACGCTGGAGGGAGTGAACGCGATCGCCGTTGTCAGCCAGCTTGCCCGCAAGTTTGGCTTCAATGTCGACGGCCTTGACGAGGCGGTATTGAAGGCCACGAGTATCATCGCCAGTGGTTATCTTCCTGTTGCAAACCCCATCCAGGCCCACCATCTGCAAAAGCTTGTGGAAGCATCTGATCAGTGGGGTTTTGCTAGTGAACTGTAGTCCGTGGATTCGTTGATGGCTGGAAGAGGCAGATGCTAGAGAAATAGCATTCTCTCTGGCCCATGCCGCCGCCTGGGCGACGACAACGTCTTTATTTGTCCAATCCGTAAGCTGCTCCTTGATGACGCTGTAGAGCCCTGGAGCGTCCTTGAGCAGTTGAGCGATGGCAAACTCCCGCGCGGTACAAGGGAGATCAGCGGTGTCGTGCTGCCCTGCCCGTGCGATCGCGTTGAGGGCATGTTGGCGGGCAAGCTCAGCCCACAGGGAAGGCTGCTCATGGGCGATGCAAACCAGCGATCGCACCCGAAGCTCAAATAGCCCAGTGGTGCCGGAGTCGATGACCCAAGACTCTATCCATTCAGGATTGTTGAGCCCAGGGTAATCGCCTAGCTTTTGCTGAAGTTCCCACTTATGGTGCTTGGTGGCTTCAATGGCCCCAGCGGGTTCGTCACCGGCTTGCTTTTTGCCTTTGGCCCTAGCGAGGGTGCGACCCTTTTGGGCGATTAAATTCTGAGTCGCCTCATAAAAGGTTTGTGACCAGGTTTCAGCCGCTTGGGGGTCATGGACTATTTCTGTGACCGCCCAGCCGTTGCTCTCCCATTCCATGCGAAGAAACTCAACTTTGAAATAGGTCTCTTGAGCCTGGATGGCTAAAAATTCTGGTAGTTCTAGCCAATCGTCTGCCGAGGCCTGGCCCAGGCGGGAGGCAATCTCCATGCAGCCCATTTGTTGAGCCAGGTTGATGGCATCAGTGTTTGGGTCACCAGCCAGCAGCGATCGCCAGTAGTCAGGGGTGAACACGGCTGGGTGAGGCATCGTTGCCAGCCCACGAGAGGCTATATAAACATTGCGGCGCTTGATCTTTTCGCCGCGAATTGCGTCTCGGTTGCGCTCCCCTCTCTGGCTGATGCTGGAGGCTGTCTCAAAAGCCCGCGCATATTCAAACTGCTGATCGAAGTACGTGCCCTCGATGGAGACACCCGAGTTAAAGACAGGAGACGTTGGCAGCCAGGCCAAGTCATGCTTTGGCGCAAAGGTGGTGGGGTTTTTAGCGAACTCTGTCCTAACCCGGTGGGGAGTATATTTACCGTCAATGGGTTGCCCCTTCAGATCAGGGTGAAGGCCGCGCAGCACCCGGTGAATAGTTCTGGCTTTGCCCTCACTGCCAGAGGGGATGATAACGGTTTGGCCATGGCTAACAGCGTTTTCTATGCCTGCAAACCAGGTGTAGAAAGCATTGTTGGCCTTTGGATTTGATTCCCGAGCTGTGCCATCCCAAGCTTCCCCAACGCCCGCCTGGTCGAGGTAAAGGGCTATTTCCATCTCAGTTTTGGGTCGGTGCCGCCGCAGAACCACTACTTGGGTGGGGTCAAAGTTCCCCCAGCGTTGTGTGGCGGCAATCGTGGGTCGGTAGATGCCGTCTTGAGCCAAGACGACGACATCTGCACTACCTAGCAGCTCCTTAACGGCCTGCCGCGCTAATTCAGGGTGATTCCCCAGTTCTCCTGATTCAACCCGAGGGATACACTCGTTTGCTTCGTCGAAGGCGACCACGTTGGCCGATATTGATCGAAGCTTATGGGCCGACTCAGGACAGGCTGTCACCCAGACGACAGCGGGCCTATTGTCTGGCGGGAGCGCTAGATATTGGTCAATCGTGAGGATGTCGAGCTCGTAGGCTAGGTTGGCGGCTAGCACCCGAGTGGGGGAAAACAAAACCCCGCACCACCGCCGCAGGTGTCCCTCTTCAACGATTGAGCGCAGCCCTACTGACGTTTTTCGAGTCATCTTGGAGCCGTCGAGGACGATTAACTGGCGATCGCCCTCAGCGGGGAGGGTGAGTCGTGGAAAGTGGCCCACCTCCACTGTGCCCGAGAGCCGTGCCCTGTCCCTAAATACTTTGGCAATCGCCATTCGATCAGCGTCCTCCGGCAGGCCCACCAGGGTAGCCACCTGGCCCAGCCAGGCTTGGCGCTCGTTCTCCCGCTTTTGCCTTGCCCAGGCCCGCTGCCTGGTCCGCTCATGCTGGGCTGAAGGCTTGGCTTGGTCTATGAGCTGCTCAAAAGCCTCTGCCCCTTGAGCCGCGATAAAATCGTCAATCCCTTTGCCTAGAGAGCCATCCCACAGCACTAACCGGACGTCACACCCTGCTGTTGTGAGCAGGCCAGCAAAGACAGCACGGCCTTGTTCAACGTCGTGCCGTGTCTCAGGCTTTTCGTCCTGGTCAAAGGCTATATAGGCGTGTCGGCCCGGCTGGATGAATCGCTGCACCTCAGGCATCAAGCGAGGGGCGATCTTGGTCTTTAAAATAGGGTCGTGAGCTTGATACGCTCGAAACCCGTAGAACCCGATCGCCGCGTAACCTTGGGAGAGTGCGGCTAAAACCTTCTTCCCGCCTTCGGTAAACAGGATGTCAATCTCGGGGTTTGCGGTAACCCAATCCCAAAAACCAGAGACTACCGTATCCTCTCCACCCAGCCCCACCAGGGCAGCTAGGCTGACTTCAGCAGGGCATTCCACCCCGTAACGAGTGGCAACGTGCTGCCATACCCCAGCGGTTACCGGCGGTAGGTAAGGTGTGCTGCCAGCGCCGAGAGGGGTCTCATACTTCCGCAAGACCGTGTGCTCAGGGTGGAGCCGTAGCAGCCCGCTGACTTCTGATTTTTCGACCGGTCGCCCTAGGGCCTGGCTGAGGCGCTGCGCTGATTTTTGGCGGTTAACCTGTGGGTTTTCAGGTTTTGCTTGCCACAGTTCGCCCAACTCTTGCCGGAAGCACGCTAGCTCGCGGAACGAATGAGGCCGCTGTGTTTCCCAAAATCGGCTGACGGTATAGCCCAGTTCTTCGTTGGGTTCCCAGCGGCCAGAATCCTCGATAAAGGAGACAGCAGCTTTGTAGAGGGTGGGTGCGATCGCAGATTCGACGATGCACTCATGCTCAATGCGTTGCTTGAACGTAAGGTTACTCACAGCGCCACCTCCCCAGTTTGGGCGGCGGCGACAAAGCCTTCAGAGGGGTATGGCGACTCGATACTAAGCCATCGCTTAGCGTGGTTCGCTGGGGTGGGAGATATTGGTAATGCGATCGTACGTAAAAACATCGGAAAACCTACGGATTACCCCGGCTGAAGCGTTGCCGGGCATGACAAAACAGGCACACTATTGCGCCGCTGATTTTCATCAGCTATCCTGTAGGGGAATTTGATTTAGACAAACGAATCCCGTCACGTCCCCATGGCGTGTTCTGGTTGGAGCAAAGACGACGCGATTACCTTGGCCGGGTTGCGTCGTTTCGCTTTTTAAAGGGTTCGCTCAGGCAGACTTACATAAAAATCACCTCCTGGAATGGGGCTAGTTTACAAGATCTCTCAAGAAGGTGGAAATCCTGGCGGTTGTCCAGGCTGACCGCCCAGTTCCTGCACCTGGTCGCGCAGCACTTGGTTTTCAGCCCTCAGGCGCTCGTTATCTTCTATCAACACGTCTGGGAGCGCATAAGCTTCTCCTAAGACTGCCAGGTCTGCCTCGGTTTGCTGGAGCCGCTGAGCGAGCAGGGCATTGCGATCGCTCTCGCTACGTTCCACACCAAAGGCAGCATCAAAATGGCGTTCTAACGACTCCAACCCTAGCGCTGCCAGTAGTTGGTAGGCGCGCTGGCCCCCCCGGCTGCACTGATAGAGCCAGAACGCCCAAACCACGTCTAGGGGAACGGCGTTGATCCGCGTGCCCCCGGTGGTCTGCTGGGCTGATTCAACTTCGATTGACTCAAAACTTTGATCCGTGCTTTCCCTGCCCCGTAAGGCTTTGAATGCCTTTGAGCGCAAAAAATTTGATGCGTTCTGTGGGGTCGTGCCGATGCACTCAGCAATCTGGGCCTGACTCATTCGATAGGAGCCATCAGGCATCTGGAAACCATCGACCGACAGCGGACCGATCGCAACTGTGGCGCGTTTGGCTTTGTCTCCGGTGGTCATCCGGCCACCCGCTGCCACAGCCGAGCTATCTCAGCTAGCAGCACCTGAATATTTTGGGTGAATGCCCGGTGCTCTTCAGAATTGGCGGCGATCGCCTGGTCAAATCGCTGATGGTCTGCCCTGGCATCTTGCAGGAAAACCTCAAAGTGCTGGCTATGCTCTGCATTGAGCTGGTCAGAGCGCTCTATTGCTGCCTGCTGCTGTCGGCCCAGGTCGGCAATCATTTGCACCGTGTCGGTAATAGCCTCTTCCATGCGCCGGTTGGTATTGGCCGCCGTGGAGCTGCTGACCGCTTCGGCCTCAGCTATACCGTCCTCAATGCGCCTGCCCCATGCCTCAATGGCGCGGGCGTTGCTGTCGGTAATAGCGCGGGTTTCTTGCAAGCCAGCGGCGTTGCTCTCTACTAGTTGTCGGGTTTCCACTAGCTGTCGAGCATTTTTGGCCAGGATGGCTTCGATACGGTCTAGGCGATCGCTGCTGTAGGTCATTTGCCATCTTCTACTGTTGCAGCCGCAGGAATAGACCCAGCCTCTTCGGCCTCTCTAACTGCTTTCTCTATCAGGAAGTTACACAGATTAGCAACGGGTCGCCCTTCAGCCTTAGCCCATCGCTCCAGTTTTTCATGAATCGTGTCTGGCATCGTCAGCCCGACGCGCTTGCTCATTGATTTATCACCAATTATTTTTCACCTTTAGTGTACGAGCAAGCTGCGAAACCGAACCAAACTGAACACTATAGTAACTTATCAGTTTAATAAAGTAACTTATTTGTGTTTTCTGTGTAGCCACTGGTGGAACGCAGCCGGAACAGCGAGCTCAGTAGGGCTTGTTAGTAGAAGGATTCGGCCTCCCCATAGCGCCCCTGGGATTTGTAGAGCCCTGCCGGGTTATTGAGGTTGGCGGCGACATCGGGATGGGCCTCGCCCAAGAGCTGCTTACTCATCGCCAACGCCTCTAGGAAAAGGGGTTCAACGATACCCATGGCCACGATGCTGGGGACTATGTGCTCCAAACGCTTGGCAAGGTTCTGCGTGACACTATCCGGGAGTCTGATGTGGCCTGCCGCTATGGTGGCGAAGAACTGACCCTGGTATTTCCAGAAACAACTCTGGAGGCCGCTGTAGCTCGGGCAGAAGACCTGCGGCAGACGATTAAAGGGTTGACCATTCACTACAATGGAACGCTGCTAGAGGGACTTTCCGCCTCTTTTGGGGTAGCTGTTTTTCCTGGCCATGGCACTATACCTACAGAACTTTTACGAGTTGCTGAGAGTGCCCTCCATCAGGCTAAGCATCAGGGACGTAATCAAGTCGTACCCGCGCTGATTCAACGGCGTGCTGACAACACTTAGTCAACTATCGAGTTGTCGTCATTCGCCACGTTCAGTGTCGTCTATAGTAAGACAAGCCTTTCAGGCATTCATCACCTCTTTAAAGACCAGTGATCTGGTTTTCTTACCTTCAATAGCGCTTGACCATCAAACCGTTCGCAATCTTTTCTTATTTCTACAACAACGCCCTTCTTGGGCACGACAAAATAACTCCGTACAATTACATAATTTATTAAACCAAAAGGTCAGGAAATTCACTAGCAAGCTAATACTTAAAAAGCAGGTATTTACGGTCTATTTTTTCTTTTGTTTTAATGTCAAGCTAGGTTCAGAATAAAGAAACCCGATCAGGTTTTCACTATTGTTGATGAAATTTCTGCTCAAAAATCCAGAGTGAAGTTTACTGATCGGTGGTCTTCGTTGAACTTTTAGCATGAGGAAACTTCATGAAATTGTCTCAAACTTTATTTGCGATCGCTGCATTCGCTGGGTTATTTTCGGCTATCCAAACGCCTGCCCAAGCTGGTAGTGAACTTACCACCAGCTACTCTAATCAACTCCAGCTTGTAGTAAACCCGGCTGTTGCTTCAGTCGAAGCGAGAGGCGCCAATATCAGTATGTCAGGCTCTGGTCTGACAGCAGTGGTATTGCCTATCATCACGGTTGCTGGTGCGACGACTCCTGGCACAGCAGCTGTCGCTATTGATACGGGTGTGATTGGGGGTTTGACTGCTCAATCGTTTACCTATAGTCAGTCTGCCTACAGCGCAGATATAAAGGCAACTGGTACGACTCTGAGTAGCACTATCACAACACCAGCATTCGGGATTCAAAGTTTGACCAATGGCGGTATTGCGGGCACTCTAGCAGGTACTATCGATAACCAAAGTAATGGAACGGTCACGGCCGGTGGCGCTGGCACTGTCGGTGTCTTGACCCAGACAGGCAGTATGAGTGTCTTCCGTTAACCTATGATTTTTGCCATAATCAGCATTAGAGCTGATTATGGCTGTCTTCTTTTGAAAGCATTTTTCATAGCAGATCTGTTCAGAAAAAGCCTAAGTTTGGCAATCTTTATCTCTTGAACATATCTGCTATTTTTTCTTTTAGAAATTAGTATTTTCAGGCACTTATCTTGTCAATCAAAAACTTGGCTGACATTGGTTTTATTTAAATGTATACCTCTGTAGCGACCTATCCATCGTAATAATTAGGATTTGCAATGAAAGAATTACTTCTCATTTTGACCTTAGCAAGCTTAGTCACATTAGCCCCTGAAGCGCAAGCAGGTTTTACCCAGAGCCGTGCCACTCAGATTCAGTTAACTGTAGATGGGCCTTCCGGCAGCGCCGAGGCCTCTCGCCACCAAGGATTTGCCGTTTCAGGCAGCGGTCTTTCAGTTTCTGGTCCGCTGAATATTGGCGATAGTTTTAATAGCTCGGCCCAGTTTACAGTAGGAGCAGAGAAGGAAGCATTTAATTTTTCCCTCAGCACGTTTGAACGCGACTTAACAGCCCCCGTAGTTCTCAGCACAGAATCTGACTTAGTGTTACCGGCTTACTCTACGGTTTCCGTTACTAGTGGGGGTAATGCAGACGGGCTTTCGGGGAGTATCTCGCAGCGGGGAGATGGGCAGATTACTCCTGGTGGTCAGGGCACCAGTGCTACCTTGACGCAGAGCTACACCTTCAGCGTGTTCGAACATAATCGCCCCTAGCCTGGTTTTTTTATTGTTTATTAAGAGCCAGCAAAGATGCACTCATTACTAGCAACGTTCTTTTTAGCCACCGGCTCGATCGCGTTAATGGGCAATTTCCTCCCAACTCAAGCCCAGATGTTTGATTCCAGCATGGGCTACAGTCGCACTTCATCCTGTATCACCCAAAAGACCGCCTCTTCCACGACCGAAACCTATTACAACAACACCAGCGGATTTGCAGTGGCCGGAGAAAATGTGTCGGTTGTTGATCAAGGGGGCCAAATTACTCCTTCAGCGACCTTTGTGATTGCTCAACCAGCCGAGCAGTTCAGCTTGGGGGTAGATACCTTTACCCCTGGTATTGATCGATTAATTCATAGCAGCCAAGATACCACCATTGAGACGGTTACCCGCAGTTTTTCAGTTTTTCAGTAGGCAATTGCATCGCGTCACGACTGTCCCTTCGCACTGTTTACATCTGTTTAATTTTTACTTTAAAGCTATGTTTAAACCACAGACTATACTTTCCATCGCGTTGGCTGCCAGTAGCTTATGGAGCCTCCTGCCATGCCCAGTTCGAGCTCAGTCCATAGGCTTTACGGTAGGCTTTGCGACCCAAAGTTCGAATAGTATTTCCGTAACTAGTGAGGTGGATATTCGTACCAGTCAGGGATTTTTAATTGACGGTGAAAATGTGCAGCCCCTCAGTGATCCATCAGTGCTAGGGGCATCAACCCCGTTTGGAATTCGTGACCCAGATGCCCCCTTTAGCTTGATGCTTCAGGATCTGACCGGTACTCAGTCACGTACTGCTGAAATCCGCACTAATACGACTTCCCAGGGTGGATCAACATCCCTAAGTGTATTCGCCAGCTTTTAATTATGTTTACTCGCACTTCACTCCTCAAGGGACTATTCGTTATCGGGTTACTTAGCTTCGCCCCAGGAGCGATCGCTAATGAAACCGCTAACACGAATTGCTCAGGTGGTAGCTGTTTAGGAGGGCAAGAATCCCTCGAAACCAGCACCGCTGGCAGTTCGGCGCGAGCGACCTCTAGCAGTGCTGGTACTACGGTTAACCAGCAGCACAACACCCAATACAACAATGATGCATTTTATGGATTTGGTCCGGGCATCCAATGTCCAACGACGGGTTTAGGATTTTCTCTTTATGGAGGTTTAGGTAGCGGTAGCGGGGCTAGCAACTCAGTCTCTAGTAATTCTTATGGGGGTATGGTAACCCTCAATGTTCCTCTAGGCGGCAGGAATGCCGGTACCTGCTCCGAACTTGGGCTCGCTCAGTTAGAGGCGATGCAAGCTCGAGTAGAACGAGAATCTTTAGAGTCGGCAAAAATTCGCACCGATATCTATTTGGTAACCATTCAGCAGTGCATCAATATTTTACAAAATGCTACTCTCTCTGGACAATTTGCTGATGCCTGCCAAGGGGTCAATTTACACACGGCCCAAGTAAATATACCGCAACCCTCAGCTAGCTCCTATCCTCAAATTGCTCCTATTCAGAATCCAGTAGCACCTCAAAAACAGGGACCGTTTACCCAGGCCAATGAGCCCAACTCTGATTCTGGATACCTGGTAGCTATACCCTTTTCCTCTTCACAACCTGAGATGGTTCCGGCGTCTCATACACCTGCTCCGCTAGTTCCAACAACGCCAACGGCGCAAATTCCCCCAAGCACTACCCCATCATCTTCGCCTCCTAGCAACGGGGCAAACTTACCCATGATTGCGCTACCTACAGTTGGCAGCAGAAATAACTTACCCACCATCGCTGGTGGTAATCATTAGGAGATAAATCAATGAAACAAGAACTTAGCAAAGCATCCAGTTCACCAATTTCAAGTTCATTCCATCTAGCAGTTTTGGGGGCATTACTGCCTCTTTTGTTCCTATACTATGCGGCACTGGTTCGTTAACCGGTGAGAGTTAGAATACTGGCATTGCAACGAGCCTTAGATGCGCAGCGGATCATTCACAACTGGGTCAGACCGCATTGGGGGTTGAGGAAACGCACCACTCCGGCTATGGCGATAGGTCTCTACTCTAGACCCTTATCAACTCAGGAAATCCTTTGCATAAGAGCGTTTCGATGCATCTCCTCTTAACAGACCAGTGCCACTTTTAGTGTCAGCTGCCAGAGATTAAGAGGGCGAAGCAGGATCTCTCTTGATGTTTCAAATCAGAGATTGAGACTAGGCAAGTGGCGGGTGCCACGGTTGCAGCATCAAGGCATTTGGATCCAAAATCCGAGCAGCATCTAATTCTCAGCAAGAGGCTCTAATTCTCAATAAGCTCTCTTAGTTTTGCATGGATTCGCCGAAACCCTTGCTACTCCGATAAACTGTACTTGCTGAAATATCAAAAAGAGCAAGTTAAGATTTTCGAGGCCAGTTTGGATCCATTTTTAGGGTAGGCCAGTGCCGAAGCGCGATCGCCACGACCAGGCGGACGTTTGGTCGGCGGATCAGTTTGAGCAGGTGATGGGGGAGTTGAGCCCGAAAATGCGATCGCTCTTCTCCATTTGCTACTACACCGGCTGCCGGGTGAGTGAGGCTCGGCAGCTGCGGGCGGAGGATGTGGTGGGGGAGACGCTGGTGCTGCGCAAGGCAACGACGAAGACGAAGCGGACGCGAGCAGTACCGATTCATCCCAAGCTCAAGGCGGTACTGGCGGCGGCGGATTTGCCCAGCAGCGGGTATCTGTTTCCGGGGCGGAGTGGCGAGCAGCCGATTACGCGGCAGGCCTGTGATTTGGCGCTGCGCAAAGCGTGTGACCGCCTGGGCCTGCGTGGCTATAGTACCCACAGCAACCGGCGCACCTGGGCGACCCGGTTGGATAAGGCGGGGGTGCGGCTGAAGGCGATCCAAGACCTGGGCGGGTGGTCGTCGATGGCGGCGCTACAGCGCTACCTCGATGTGTCGGAGGAGGAGAAGGTAGAGGCGATCTCACATCTGTAGAGCCACTGGCTGCTTAATCAAGGTCTGTCCTCTGAATCAACGGAATCATGGTCGCGATCGCACGCGGAGCCATCAAGGAAATGAAGCGATCGAACACCTCAGGGAATACTTAGACCACCTAACCCCGAGGACAGGCTTGCACTGCTGACCATCCCACAAATCCAGAACCCTATTTAGCCATGATCCGGAAGACGCTCAGTGTCTTTTTCCCGCTAGCGATCGGGGGCATCTTGTTCCTAATGGCGAAAGAAGCTTTCAATGCTGACGTTCCTTTTGCCCTGCCAGCCTCAGTCATCCTGGGGCTGGCAGGCACAATCTCTATACTTTACGGTTTGGCAGAAATCAAATGAAGACCAAGACCCTTGTAACCTCGCTCGTTCTCTCTGCCACCCTGCTCGGCGGCTGCGCTACCGTCCCTCCCGGCAATGTTGGTGTAAAGGTCTACCAGGCAGGCGGCAAGCGTGGTCAGATGGAAACCTTGGCGGTGGGGCGCTACGGGGTCAACCCGGTGACTGAGGAGATCTACAACTTCCCCACCTACCGCCAGAACCTGGTTTGGGAACGCAGCGACAACCCTGAACAGAATGAGCAGATTACCCTCAACTCATCTGAGGGCGCTAGCTTCACGGCAGACGTGGCTATCTCCTACAGCTTTGCCCCCGACAAGGCTGAGCAAATCTTTTCTGAGTTTCGCCAGTCTCCTGAAATGATTGCGGATGTCTACGTCAGGCGTATGGTGCAGGACTCCTTCAACCGAGTCGGCTCCACCATGAAAGCAATCGAAATCTATGGAGAGCAGAAAAGCCTGTTCCTCGATACCGTCCTCAAAGAGATTCAGTCCGACCTAGATCCCCTCGGCTTCCAGGTCCACTCCATCAGCTTTGTCTCCCTTCGCCCAGACGCAGAGCTACAGGCGGCCATCAACTCTGTCATCACCGCCAAGCAGGAGGCTGAGCGGGCGCGACAGGAAGTAGAGAAGGCGAAGGCCAATGGTGAGGCAACGGTCGCCACCGCCCGCGCCCAGGCAGAAGCTAACCGCCTTCAGCAAGAGTCCATTTCCACCGAACTACTCCAGCAACGTGCCATCGAAAAGTGGAATGGGGTTCTCCCTCAGGTGACGGGCGAAACTGTCCCGTTTATCAACCTCCAGCAGCCCGCTCCGCCCGTCCAGTAGTCTGACCACACGATCGCTGGGCACTCTAACCGGCGATCGCTCTAGCTCGGTATACATCGCCCAATCAGCAGGCCATAAAGTCGGCAAAGTGCCCGTAGGTCAGCGGCATGCTCCCCTTCTGGCAGCTGGGTCTCTTCGGCCCCGGTCTCCTGCATCATTTTGAGAAACAGCAGGTAGGTCAGCTCGGTGACGTATTGCAGGTAGCTAATGCCGTCGTCGCGCAGCACATGGCACAGGCCCCACAGCTTTTGGACAATGTCAGAGGTAACGTTCATGCAGATAATAACGAGGAGTCCCTGTGATAGGTCTACCTCACGGACTAAGGACATATCCCGTACCTTGAAGATTCCATCAAGCTCCTCAGCGATAAACCAGGGTTCCCCTCCAACTGTCCGGAGTGGTGTACTAATTAAGTAATGAAAAAATACAAAAGATGGGGAGCACCCAAAGAGGTACTCCCCATCTTTATGGGTCACTGAGCATCAGAAGAACTAAAGCGTTCCTTGATTCTCATGGAGCTTTTTCTCAATCAGAGGATCTGTCCAAACCGCTGGCTTCGTATTCTTGTTAGAGGAGGATTCCTCTAGAGAATTCTTTGCCCCTAGAGTTGCACTATCGGCAACGCCTTGAGCTTTTAGAGATGTCTGAGCGATGGTGTTTTTGATCGCGGGTCTTACATCAGCATCAATTGTTCTTTTGGCAGAATCTGTGACCCCACGGACGTCTGCTTCATCAATTTTGCCTTTTACAGACTGGCTCACACCGCGAACATCTGCTTCATCAATTTTGCCTTTCACAGACTGGCTCACACCACGAACATCTGCTTCGTCAATTTTGCCTTTTACAGACTGGCTCACGCCACGAACATCTGCTTCATCAATTTTGCCTTGAATAGATTGACTAACACCTCGGACATCCGCTTCGTCGATCTTATGCTTTGCAGACTCAGCTAGTCCTTTGACATCGGTTTCGTCAATCTTGGCTTTAACGCTATCAAGGGTATCTTCAACCTGGTGGGTAACGCTTTCAGCTACCTCTTTAATTGAACCTGCCACATTTTCTACTTGGTGATCCATGCCTGTAGCGGCTTGATCACCAATGGCTGCACCTGCGATCGCGCCACCTATAGCGCCAATGGCTGCACCCATTTTACCGGCGACCATTTTGCCAACTGCTGCGCCTGCAACACTACCGCCGGTTGCGCCAACAGCTTTGGCTACGGTATGGGCACTGCTTTGATTTTTTTCAGCTTCCTCGGTCTGCTCGGCTTGGACAGAAGGAAAATCGGTGGTCTGGATCACAATCTTCTTATCAGGCGTTCCAGATGGATATTGGTTACGGCTCGTACTTGTCATAAAGCGGCTTCTCCTGAAAGATAACTTTTTTTTATTTCTATCTAAAGTGTATCCATCAAGACCAAGTGATACATCATCTCAAGGACTAGTCTTTCTAGAAGCTATGTCAGTCAATAGTTATAGGCTTTTCTATCGCTTCAATTCCATAAGGCTCAAGCAATCATCCACTGACAGTACTAACAGCTCTTGAGCTTGGCACAGCAAGGATTCCGACGGAATTAGGTCAGATAAACCTAAAATATTAAGACTAATAAGCTTTCTTAATGATTTTAGCAACTAGGACAGAACCATTGAGCTTGGCTAAGATGTTTTCTAGCTGGTTATTAAACATCTTGTCGATGCGCTTAAAGCCGCCCTGAGCCTTAAACTGTCCCTGGTCAAGGGCGGCTTTATCCACCACCGTTTCTTTCTTTAGCTGCTGGCCAATGCGCTCTAGCCACTGCCGCTGCGGTGCCGTCCAGGGCTCGCTGGCCAAAATCGTCTTCATAGCGCGATCGACCCGTTCCCCGTAGGGCACCAGCGCATCGCCCAGCGCCGCCTGCCGAATGTAGCCCACAATCGACGCCGCAATGTCTTCATTGGTGGCATCGCGCCAGGCCGATCGCAGCATCGTTTCCGAATAGCCCGCCCCATCCAGTGCGGCCCGCAGCTCCTTGAGCTGGGCACGAGTCAGCATCGTAGGTAAAAGGCTCAGCTTCGAGGCGATCGCTGGCAGCCTCTAAATCATTGACCAGCGAATCTACCAGCCCAGCGGGGCTATACCAGCTGCCGATCGCCCGCCGCAGGTTCTCGGGCCGTCGCAGGTCGCAGAACCAAATGCCGCTTTTGGTCTCTAGCTGATTGAGGTAGTCACGGCCATTGGTGGCAAAGACAAAGGGCACTTGATACTCGCCCCCCAGGCCACTGCGGAGGTCGAGTCACTACTGGCCGACGAGAGCTTCGCTGCGGCACTACAAGACTTTGCCGCCTCGCTGCCGATCTCAAGCGGCATTGGGCAGAACCAGATTGACGCTGCTATGCCTAGCCTAGAACCGCTGTTTGGCGACCTTAGCGCTTTGCCCGCAGGCATTGATCTAAGGTTCTAGGCTGACCCTCGCTTAACGCTTAAGCCTTTCGCTAGGCTAGTGCATGACCAGCCTGCCGAAAGACTTTTTTATCTTCAAAGCAGGAATAAGTGCCATTAAGATTAGGTATCAGCCTGGAACAGCTTTGGGGAGTCGCTGGTAAAGAGGTAACAAATACTGCCCCAAGACATAAAGAGCTACAACCCTTACACAGAAGGGATCACAGCCTTAGCCGCGCATATTTGCTCTTATGCGCGGCTAGAGCAAACCCGTCAGTATACTTGGGTTACAGTGGTTTTTATACTACTGCCCTTGGCTCAGTACCGAGGGCTTTTTGCTGCCTAGGTGCCCGCTACGGGTTGGCAGTCCATGACCTACAGGAGCTGCGGCAGGAGTGCAGCCATCGGGGTATTGCCTACAAAGCAGGAGGTCAAACCCTGATCGATGGCATCAACATTAAGGTAGCTAGCAGTGGTTACTACGGCTGGGGCGAACAAGCCAATATTGCTGCCCATGTTTCCACAAACCAAACTGGCCATGAGGTGGTAGATACCTGGCCCATTGCCCAACCAAGCGCTGCATAGACTGCCCTGGGGCTGGCCCTTGCTGGCCCCACCACCGCACATCTCACCTACCCACCACCATGACCGACAACACCGCCGACCTAGCCCGCGCATTGAAACAGATTGAAGTTGCCACTATGGCGATCGCCGCGAGTAACCCGCCCAACTGGAAACGCCCGCTATCGGCCTACAAGAATGAATGGGTGGCCGCCATCGGTGCGATCGAGGTCGCCAGCGATGCAGCTGGACCCACTGTCATCTGGTGGATGGGGCACCATTACACCCGCCGCAGTGGCAGTAACCCAAAGTTTGGGGCTGCGATTTGGTTTAGCCGCAGCGCAGGAAAGGGTGAGGATGGCGAAGCGGCGTATCTGAGGTTGATTACCTTCGCCGATGGACCACCGCCCGCAGCAGAGCCGCTGCCAGATTACGTGGTGAAGGCGCTCGATCGCAGTAAATAGCACTTCCACAGAAGCTCAGACATGCGCCGCAATCGAGTTGAACCTAATCACCCCATCAATATTGGCGCGGTATTCGGCGCAGGCAGCCGCAGCACGTTATCTGCCAGACCCATTCAGGTAGTTGTGACGGTCATGGTTGTCCTAGCCTCCAACGAGAAACGCCGTTGTAACTGCATTATCCCAAGTTCACTCCACAGCATGCTGGCACCCTGCGCCCAGATTTGTCCGACACCAGGTATCAGACGTCTCGGCCAAACTTGCTCATCATCGCCTCGGCCCGCTTACGGTTAGCCAGCTGCTGTCGGTGGTCATGCTTCTGGCTGGCGTTGTCTACCACCTGGGCCAAGGCCTCAGGGTTAGCCTCCATATACTCGTACATAGCTTCGATCAGCACTTCGCGGCTTAGCCCCTGGTGCCGACAAAAATTGTGCAGCCGTTGGATCAGGTCGGCGTCTAGGCGAAAGGTGCTGCGCTTTGTCGGTGGCTCGTCATCTAGAGGTCTAGGCGTCTGGATATCTATATGTCTAGATGTCTCTACTCCCCTCTCTCCATCAAGGGGTTCAGACATCTGGGTATCTATATGTCTAGACTCGCCTGCCGCCGGAAGCCCTTTCATATCAGTCTTTACTTCTATGTCCCTAGCTTCTATATGTCTAGACGTCTGTATGTCTTGATGTCTTGATGTCTGAATATCTTGGGGTCTTGAGGTTAGTGAAGCATCACGGGGGGCAACCTTGGGGCGCTGCCGCTGTTTGAGTCGGTCTAGGGCGTCACTCATGGGTAAGGGCCTCTACAATTTGCTCGAAGGGGTATTGCAGGTCGGGTTGCCCCAGATCGCTGAGTAACTTGCCCTGGCGAATAGCATTCTTAAACTTCTCTGACTCACGGATAGAGGACAAAATGGGAGTTTCTCCGGCGAACTCTTGCATGGCGGCGATGTTCTGCCGCCCTTCTAAGGTTTGGGTATTGCCCACCCAGCGATCGCGAAAAGGAATTATCCCCAATACCGACCCAGTGAACGCCTCTAGCTCAGCTTGCTCATTTAAAAAATCCAGCGTATCGACCAGGGAGTTTACCCCCTTAACATTGGCCTCTACCGGAATCAGCACATGGTCAGAGGCCCCAACAGCGGAGAGGCAGATCTGCGATCGCGATGGCTGCACATCGATCAGCACCACATCGAACATGTCGTGAATCTTGCGCAACCGCTGTTTCAAGATGAAGGCTCCTGCTCCGCTGCTGCTGAGAAAGTCGCTAACCTTGAACAGGCCGCGATCGGCAGGCATCACAAACAGGCTTTCGTACTGGGTGCTGTATATCCCATCCTCGACCTCGACCTGCTTGGTCAGCACCTCAAATAGGCTGGGCTCGTCGAGTTGCACTTCGTGGCCCAGGTAAAAGGTCAGGTTCGCCTGGGGGTCGGCATCTACCGCTAGCACCTTTTTACCCTGCCGTGCCAGCAGCAGCGCCGTAAAGAACACCGTGGTGGTCTTCCCCTGCCCCCCCGATAGAGAAATCGCTGAACAGATTTTCACAGGGCTAATCCCTCAACAGCGCCTTGAGCGTAGCGCCTCGCCTTCAAGACATCAATATGTCTATATGTCTAGACTTAAATATGTCTATATAGCCAGGTGTATTTAAGTCTAGACATATACAGTCAACCGCTGTGCCTTAAGGTTGGGTTGCCTGTAATCTCTATCGTGGCAAGGCTTCTACGACTTAGAGCCCAAAGACTTACTCTACCTAACCAACACATACCCCCGACTGCGACGGCGTTTGAGGACATTCTTTATCAGCCGCTTGCCTTCTTCAAAGTCAGCGCACAAG
>NZ_CP136516.1:0-43238 GCF_032813545.1 Nodosilinea sp. E11 | reverse complement strand
TGTTGGCCAGATCCAAGAAGCCCATCGGCTGCTGCATCAGGCGATGCAGCCCCCCCAGCGCTCTCATCAGGCCGAGATGGAACTCTGATGCGAAGCTTGTCCCCGCCAAGGTTCAAAACGGAAACGGCGTTACCGATTCCTGCCTGTCTGTCTGGCCCCTTCTTTCCCTTAAAACGTGGTTCCAATCGGGTGATCCAAATCAGGCGGGATTAGCGGCTTAAATGGATTCACGGTCAAAGGCCAGGCTGGAATCGGAGCTTATGCATCTTAAGCAAATATGCTCTGTGACAGTGGCCAGCTTAAGTGGCCTAAATGTGGCCTATGTTGGCTTGTGCCAGTTCCCCAAAGTCCTGATAGCTTCGTTCAGTCTTCTCTCTACCTTGAACTCTAGCTAAGGGGCTGAAATCAAGACTAGGCAAGAGGTTGAGCCTTAGTCTCGGCAATGGAGGGGTTGCGGCGCGGGCAACTAGCCTAAGTCACTATGAGGCGGATTGGGGGTTACTCTCAAGTTCCAGAGTCTTATCTAGTGACTGCAAATATGCCTGGTGCGCAAGAGACCTAGAGGGTATTATTGGGCGTTGGTAAGTCGAAAGATGAATGTCATTGCCCATCGAGGCAGAAGCTAACGCCCATAAGGGTTTCTGTGCAGTAGATATGTAAAATCATCTTTATCATTTACCAATGCCTATTATTACAAAATCGTATGAACTTCGGCACCTAAATCGCATGAACTTCGGCAGGTCATGTCAACTCCATCAGTGGATCCCGATACACTGCGCTCGACCGCGAGCCAGGGATAGGAAATCTGAGATGGGACAACACCGCCAAGGAGAGCAACTGCCGATGGTGAAATTTCGAGAGATAATCCAAGTTCCCAAGGTCCGAGTCCGTCGATAGTCTGGAGTCGCTGGGTAGAGTCATAACGGCCTCAGTTTTGGTCTGGTTGGTTTTGGCTTTTTGGGTAGTGCTGAGGTCTTCAACGCTGAGTTCGTCGAGTTCATCCAGCAGCTTCTGAAACCTCTTAGATCAAAAGTTTTTACTGATAAGGTTTACTTGCATCACATCCATCCACATAACGAGTCCACGCCATTTCCCAAATGGCTCGTAGTAAGCTTGAATTTCAGGGTCTGATGCTTTAATTCCATTATTAAGCTGCACTCTAAATACTTCTCGGCAGGCTGTATCAATTCCAATTCGCTCAAACCGTCCAAGAAGCTTAAGCATACTACCTGCTGCATAGTCACCAAATCCCTTTAATGACTTAACCTTATAGTACAGGTTCTCACTCATCATTTCATCAACCCACGTCTCAACATCTAATGTTCCTTCATGAATGGCAGTAGCTAATTGATGTAAATAGGCACTTCTGTACCCGGCACGGATTTGCTCCGTTAATTCGTCTAGGGTGAACCTAGCGATTTGTTGAGCTGTAGGAAAGCAATATTTACCTGAATTATCAGAAGTTCCTAATTTAACTAGACGATGACACATCTGGACAGTAACATTCCAAGTAGTGTTAGTAGTGAGTAGTGTCTTCACTAAGTTTTCCCATACCGTTGGGGCAACTAGGAGGCGTCCAGCTCCTATCGTTGATATCCAGCGATATCTTTCTTTTCCTTGTAAAAAATTGTAGAAATCTTTTAAGTCTTGATCCAGATTAAAACATCGACAAATAATGCTCGTAACCTCGCCATGCTGTTGATGAGTTAATGGCTTATCAAGCCCTAAAATTGTGATTTTCAAGGTATTATCTGCCTGTTCCTGGCGAATCAGCAGATTGACAACGTTGCCATCATTCAAGCATTCTAATCGCTCAAGAGTACGATTAGATTCGTTGTAGTAGAACGGTGGAAGTTCACACCAACCGTGGCTTAAAACTGTTGGTGCGAATTGAAAATCGTTTGGCATGGACATTTTGATTGTTTGCATCTGTACTAATCCTGCTTCAAATCCATTTGCACTTCCACCGATAGTGAACACTCTACAATTCAGCTACCTCAGTTCGTCGTCGCAAGATATAAAGTTGACCATGTCGATCAAAAATAAATGGTGCTTCGTATTCAGGTCGATAGCGAGACTTGAAAGCTTTAAGTGCTGCAGGATACATCCAATCTGGAACAGAATAACGACAAATTTTATAAGTGGGAAACTTGTCTAGTGAGCGGTTGCACTCCACATTGATCACATCTAAGTCTGGATGAACCAATCGTTTAGCCCAATCCCAGTAGATTCGAGGAGTATTCAATGTGATTAGCCCATTAAGGTTTGTCGGCAAATGAGCTACTCCACGTGGAATAATTAGTCGCTTACTAGAGTCTGGTTGGCAAGATACCTCTAAATAATTGTGAAGTGTAGGCGAACCATCTCGACAATCCACCATTCTCACAACTATTGGAGAGTCATCAGCTTTAGAGATAAAGGTGAGCTGATCATCCGTAGCCAAGTGAATTCCCCAAACACTATATTCACCAGGCTTGCTGGGAGTACGAATAACATTCGTAGAAATCTGTCCGCCTACGAGAATACCCGAAGCTGAACCCGTTTGAACGTAAATATTCTCAACCCACTGTACCCCTCGTATTTGAGTATACTTCTGAACGATTCGCTCTTTCATAACGATTCCTTCTTCTAAGTTAAGTGAAACAAGCCTTAGAGCTGCTACTCTAAAAGCTTGACTAGGTAGGGTAAAACTGTCCAAGTTAAGTAAGGTCAAGCCTTAGAGCTGCTACTCCAAAAGCTTGACCAATGTATCAACTAGACGCGATCCAGGGTATAACCACGCTTCTGAGCATCATTTTGCAGGCTCTTGAACTCCTTGTCTGTGAGTTCCTGATCTGCTAGACGGGCTAGCAGATCAGTAGCCACGCTTTGCGCAATACCACCGATACCGGCCATTGCCACAAAACGCGAAATGGTACGAAACAGAAAGTCCATGTTGTCTCCTTATAGGAATTATTGATTTGTGTTGAAAGTCATTCTTCCTGAATTGAGAACATAATTCGTTTGATGAATTTGAGTGTGCTGATACATTTCAATCCATCAAACTTCTGACATTTATAGGCGGACCACGAGCCAACTGGAACAACCTGTCTGATTGCAACTGCATAGTGATATTTTGTTTCAAGAGAATCTTTGATTTTCAAAGTATATATAGCTACTCAACAACTTGTTGCTCCTATTTTAAGGATTCTAAAATTGCAACAGTTGTAATTACACATAGCGTCAATACCGTCAAGGGCACTATACAAATTGAAGAAAACTGAACGAGGATGCTCATGATGTGAAAAGACTGAAGAGATGCTGCAACAACACAGGAACTACAAAGCCCTACAAGAAACAGGAAAAAAAATTTCGTAGCATTGAAAGCAATTATCAAATTCGAACTGTATAGCTCTGACTCATATGGTTTTAAGGGTAAATTTTGACAAAAAGCCTGGCTTTTGTTACGTTCCTCAAAGCTGTATTCAACTTGTTTCTGTGTCTTATTGTCCTGATCTTTGTTAGCCAACATAATCTTATTTCCTTTTTAAAAAACAAAGGCAGGTGTATGAAGTTAACTTCATCTCACCTGCCGGAAGTGGATTTCCACCCTCAACGTAGAGCTACAATATTCAATCTAAAATCTTATTTTTCTATCTCTAATACGAGACTAGAAATTTGATGAACCTAATTCCATTCAGGTAGCAAAGCTGGATTTACAGAGAAACGATAGCAGTTCTGAATACCTAAATCTACTATAATCTCTCCTTTTCTACTTCTTTTAATTGACTTTCTACTTTTAATCGGAAAACTACCATAGCCAGATCCTGGTGAGCGCCAAGTTGCAAGTAATGAGGCTTTAATTCGCAAAATCACTTCTTTTGCCCCAGAGGGAGACAAAGCAACTAAAAATTCTTCTGATAACGGAGAAATTTCATTAGGTCTTAGAAAAAAACACTCATCTTCCCATCCCCTCAAAGTAACTTTTATTTGTCTAAGTTGACTATCATTACTGGCTAATTCACTAGAAATGATTAACTCCCCATTTCCACTGCCTCGCCAAGTATTGCTCAAAATGGCATAGATACGTAGCAGCACAGACACCGGCTCAAGTTCGGACATAGCTTATACCTCAAGGAAAAGCTCTCATGATTCACAGCCCTTAAAGTTCACATAAAGAAAATGGAAAAATCTGAAAACCTTCAGAATTTCTGATTAAACAGTGCATAAACTATCTGAGCATCAAAGAATAAGCTCGTACATGTGATTGCTTTAAAGCTTACAAGAACCCAAAAAAAATGTCAATAATCACATATAATTCACAAACCGGCTTCTTTTTTTCACAAAAATGGCTGATTTCATAAGCCTAGACATTCTGTGTCCAACAGCTCCATGCAGCTGTGTCTTCGGTTTCTTGCCATGTCAAAGCCTTTGAAAGAGAGGCGCTATCGACAGATTTTGTATCGAAGGCTACTGTTTCGGTAGCGCTTCTGGCAAGTTATGCCACTGATCTTGGCTTCTCAATTATTGCTCTGAAGGCGAAAAGTAAGGAGGGACGAAAGGTAGCTGTGAAAATAAAGCTTCTCAAGCCTGCTACCTTAACGGGTGATAAAGGAACTCAAGTCACGCAGTACAGAGCTTTGAGACTAGTCGCTGGCAGGTCGCTAGCGGCAAGGTCACCCACAGGGGCACTTGGGCTATCAGATGAGTAGGGAATGAGAATTTAATAACTTCCAAAATTAGGTGGGTTGAGGCTGTGCGATGTAGTTCCATTGCTGTAGGTACTCGTTAAAGCGAATGGGCATCTCCTGCTTGAACTCGTCAGTCGCGGTTTGCCCCTTTTGATAGACTTTGTCAATGATGGTGGTGACAACGGTTAACCCGGTTTTGGTGGCTGCTTTGGCCATGACGTCTCGCACCGTCTCCAGGGCGTCAAAAATGATGCCTCGGCAGCCCCATGACACCTGGGGAAACGGCTGATGTTCAATCGGCTTATACTTGGAGGTGTAGGGCAGATAGTGGGCGAGGCGAATCTCGATACCCAAGGCCGTAGCGAGAACGTGCAGGTCTTGCTTAAAAATAGAGTAGCGAGCACTATTGCTGCCCCACAATCGCACAACAGTAATAAGGCCGTGGCGCGGGGATACTGCTGCCGCCCATGGTGAGTCCACCAGTGATGCACCGAATCACAGGCAAACTCGGAGGTATCGCGGCTGGTACCAATCTGGAGAAAGCCCTGATTCTGGGTAAGGTCAGGCAGCTTAAATTACCTGTCCACTTTCTTGAGTCAAGATCAGGTCACGGGTGGTGCCAATTGAAGGACATTCACCTTCAGCAGGGGGAGGTGCCCTGCTGGCACACCGTTAAGATCCATAAAGGCGAGTAGTATGGCCCGGTGCATGTGGCTTTTGGCCGCAACGACGTCAATGTTGAGTTTTGGGCCATCGTCAGTGATGAACCGACCAGCCTGCACACCTTCGAGGAATACGACTTACGGTCTGATATCAAGGAGGCATTTCTCGACGACCAATCCAACGGTTGGAAACTCCAGAAATCGGAGATTCCAACTGTCTGCGCCCTCTCCCGGTTCTGATTCCTCTTGGCGATCGCCACCCTGTATGCCACCGCCCAAGGGGTCGAGGTAGTCGCGGCTGGCAAACGTCACTGGTTTGACCCCCATTAGTTTCACGGCAATAGCTATTTTCGCATTAGGTGTGATTGGGTGAAAGCAGCCTTAGAGCACGGGTGGCAACTCATTCGTCAGGTCCGTTTCATCCATAACCGCGATCTTGAACCCGCTATGGCGTCTCGGAAACAGCATGACCAACGCACCTATCGAATCGAGTTCAAAATACACACGTACTGCTATGCCGCTGATTAGTTTTGTCAGTCAACCAGGTCAGGCAGTCAGCCATGAGCCTATTTCTTTAGCCTAAAAGGCTGCCTGAGGGACGGTTACAGGGAAATTCACATATAGTATTTATGTGAGCTATACTAATTACTGGCAGTTTTGTGAATCACATTTTAGCCAGTTTTGTGATTTTTGAGCATGCTTAGGAGAGCATCATGAACCTTACAGAAATATCTAAGAGCAAGGGCCTTACCAAAACTGAGAAAGAGGTGCTCGAATTACTTTGGGAAGATAAGAAAGATGCAGAGATAGCTGAGATTAGGCGCACGACGGAGATTAACGTCAGGCGACAAGTTAGTAATATTGCTAATAAATTTGGTATTGAGGCCAAAACTAAAAGAAAAACGGACAGACGTGCTCAACTTCTTGATTTGAAAAACATCTACTTGAAAAATGATTCTACTATTGAAGAAAAGCCACAAGTAATCCCTTCTGAGAAAGTAGTGGAAAAGACATTAAGTTTTTTTAGAAGGGGGATACCTACTACACAAGGATGGATAGATAGAAGTCGAAAAAAACAACTTAAGAGGCTCGAAGAACTTGTTCTTAGATCCAATATAAAAGTAATTGTTGTCACTGGAATTCCTGGTGTAGGGAAATCAGCATACGTAAGTCATTTCGTACAAAAAACCTTGCAAGACAAATCAAGGTTTGAAGGATATCTATGGAAGATTTTAGAATCTCGCTCTGAAGGTGTAAATGCATGTGAATTATTAACTGAATCCTTGTCTAAAGAACTATTAAATGATGCAGTTGATTCACAAGGAATAAAGCAAATAAACAGAAACTCCTTAAACTATCTTCTAGATCACTTAATTAAGCATCCTACATTTTTGGTGCTGGACAATGTTGAAAATATGATCGAGGAGTCTCAGCCGAATTTAGGTAGATTCATTGATACAAACTACTCAAATTTCTTTAGAAAATTCTCGGAGTTAGAGCATTGCAGCAAGATTGTATTAATAAGCCGAGTTGAGATAAAAGATATTCCGTTTGGGCTCTTTGAGGAGATTAACTTAAAGGAAGGCTTAAGAGAATCTGAAACAATTGCACTTTTAGAGTCTCTTCTAGCTGAAGATAAGGAACACAAAGAGTCACTACATACAGAGCTTTTGCCTGCATCAAAGTTACTGTACTCAGCTACTAAAGGTCATCCTCTTTCTATTCGTTTACTAGCAGGAGTGATAGCTCATAAGCATCAGCCCATTAAGGCATTCCTAAGTGATTTACTAAATCTTGGAATTGGCGACTCAATTTTGGAAATGTCCGAAAAAGACATTGAAAACCGCCTTTCTAGTATTTTTGGATTGATTAATGATGGTGAAAAAACTATTTTACAAAGACTATCTTTGCGCGCAACTCAGATATTTCCAGTCACTCATAGTCAAATGAAAACTATGATGGATTCTATGCGGGATGATTTGAAAGAAGGAATTATCTTATCCCTTAGAAGCAAAAACCTTATCAGTTTCTATACTGTCAATGATCAAATCTTTTATGAGATACATCCGTTCATTGAACAGGAAGCTAGACGTTCTTTAAAGGTCAATGAAGAAAAATATCGTGAGGAAAGTTCAAAAGCTTGCTTGTACTTTATTTCATTATGGAAAGCTACCAATGAGCTGGAGCTTTATATCAAAGCTTTTTTCTATGCATGTCAAGCACAGGCTGAGAAAGAAGCAGTCGATATCTTAACCGACCTACTTCCAAAACTAGAGAGATTGAATAAGCTATCTCAAATTGATTACATTGTCACTGAACTTGAGAAGAACTTTGGTGACCTAAACAAATTTAGCAATAAGGGTTTCAATCTTAACCGAGCAATATCTATTTACTACTATTCCCAAGGAGTTAATTACCCTGTTATCAAACAACTTCAGCTTTGGAACTTAGAAAAACTTTCTCATAAGTCCCATGAAGATAAAGAACACGAAGCACAGACCATTTTTACAATTGGTTGTATAGAACAGCATTTAATAGATTACGAGAATTCATTTAAAAACCTTGTGAAAGCCCTTAATATTTCAAGAAAAAATTTTTATAATGATACTCAATTTAGATCTCTCCAGTATTTAGGACGACTGTGTGAACAGCTAGAGTTATTTAGCGAAGCGCTTCTTTTTTATACAGCTGCACTAGCCCCTCTTGGCAAAGAGAATGCTGACATTATTAAAGAAGGAATAATTTTATACAATCAAGCCCGTCAGTATGCAAAGCTTGAAGATTTTACTAAGGCTAGAGAAGCCTATGAACAGTCCTATAAAGTTGCTAAGAATAATGATGATAAGCGTTACCAACTTTTCTCCACAGTAGGTCTAATTGAATTAGATTTATTGCTGTCGAAAGATTACTCTGGCATTTCTAATATTGGCTCATTATTAGAAGTGTCCAAAAAAGCTAGAGATAAACATGTAGAATGTGTAACATTGATCTGTGTTGGTAAATGTTATCAGAAAGAAAGGAACTATATTCAAGCTTTTGAAAATTTTAACGCCTGCCTAGAGTATGCAAAAAAACAGAAACACTATGAACATGTTTTGGCAGCTAACAAAGCCTTAGAATCACTGTATCTCAACCAAGACATGAAGAATGAAGCAAAGGGGTATCTAATAGAAGCAGAAAAAATTAGATGTAGAATGCTGGAAAGTGGAAAAAATATCAAGTCTCAGCTAATTACTCTTGCTAAAGAAGTTAATAATCAAATCATTTTAAAAGAGAGCAGCAAATGAAGATTTTGATCGTCGCTCATATTGGCGAAACCCTAGGACATCTGGTTCGAGGAATTTCGATTGCTAAGGAATTAGAGAAACGTGGGATTGAAGTTTCATTTGCAGCATCTGACAGAGCTATTTCTCTACTTAAGGAAAACTTTAATCTTCATGTATTGAGCTGGAATTTTTCTCACAATTCTTTCGAGCCCAATAATCCAACATCAGAGACTTTAAAGGCGATTTTATTGTCTAACAAAAACTTATTAGAATTACTAGAAACCCATCGTCCTAATCTAATCATTGGGATGCCTGGTATTTTTACTGCTCAGGTAGCCCTTAAGATAGGAATTCCTCATCTTTCAGTAATGCATGGTCCTTACTTAAGCCCTCTTATTCCTATCAAAGGGTTTACAGAGTCGGAAACGAAAATTATAGAATCAACGCAACAGCTTTTCGTAAGCGGTTGCGTTGATTCTATACGTCGTCATTTAAGCAAGAGCCTTAACTTACCGTACTCAACTTATCAAGAATACTTAGAAACAGAACGTATTTTTGTTCCTCAACCAAATTTGTTCATTCAGCCCGCAGATAATATTCAATTGGTTAATTTTATTAATGCTTCTCTTGGGGAGCCTTTTAGAGGGGAGGAAAGGGATCTTCGTGAGGCTTGTCATATCACTTTCGGGTCAGGAAGCTGTACAGATTTGACCAAAATTGTTCACTTAGCTCGTCAGTTTTTTCCTCGCTTGGTTGTTAGCTGTGGAACTAACAAATTAGAGAAGGTTCCAGATCAAGTAGATGTACAGCCATTTATCAGTAGCTTTTCTTTGGCAGGGCGAGTTCGTGCAGTTATTTCACATGGTGGAATCGGAACTGTAGGAACCTTTGCAGCATCTCAAACACCTCAATTAATCATTCCTACTGACTGTGACCAGGCTAATATGACCATCTACACAAGGCACACAGGCATTGCACATAGTGTAGGGAAATCAGGTTGGGAACAAACACAACAATTAGGTCGTTGCATGCCCCAATTCACTGATGGTGAATTAATAAATTCCCTCGAAAAACTTAGCTTCCAAAGTGAAACAAATTGGAAAAAACTAAGCTCTGGCGCAAGTGAAATTGCAGAAAGTATAGTAGCAAGCTTTTAAAATTCAAATAACCATTTTAAGAGAGAAGTGAGAAATGTCTCTAACTAATAAAAAGTACACTGTTTTAGCCTGGTCATTTTATGATTTTGCTAACTCAAGCTACGCTCTTCTTATAACGGGTGTAGGTTACCAGCTCTATTTCAAAAAAGTTCTATTCGCAGAATATCTTCATTTAGCTGATCTAACTTGGGCTATTTCTATTTCTTTATCTATCATTTTATCAGCCGTTTTATCGCCATTCTTAGGTGTTATTTCTGATGGCTTCTTATCAAGGAAAAGAATTTTTGTTACACTTACCTATGCCACTGTATTGTTGACTTGTTCGTTGGCAATCGTCCCAAACAAATTTCCTTTTCTTAGTATTCTTATCTTCTTTCTAGCAAATTTATCTTATAATTTAGTTCTTTTCGTATACGATTCTTATCTACCTATTATTGCTAAAAGTTCTACAATTGGAAGAATTTCTGGTTTTGCATGGGGATTAGGGTACTTGGGAGGGATAGCAAGCCTCATAATAACATTTTCACTATTTTCGCAGGATCCATCACCTGCTGATTCTCTGGGTTTTAGGATTGGATTTCTAATTACAGGTCTATTTTATTTAGTATTTTCCCTGCCATCCATATTGCTGCTTCCATCGGTGAAGCTCAGTCCCCCCTTTAATTTAATGGATTGGAAAGAGATCACCCAAAACTCTTTCTCAACATTAAATAAAACTCTTCGATCGTGGCATGAATATAAACATATATTCCGATTCATATTAGCCTTTTACTGTATCACTGAAGCGATTATGACCACGATATACTTTACTGCTAATTACCTTTCTACTACATTTGGGTTTAATTCAAAAGAGATATTGATAGCCACTTTGACTATTCAGCTTATTGCTTTTCCCGCAACTTGGCTGAGTGGTTATCTTGCCGATAAGTTGAATTTGAAGAAAGCACTCATTATCTCAACTTTAATGTGGATAGGAATTATCCTGTTGATCGCAAGCAGCAAGAATCTTATATCTCTATATATTGTATTTTTCTTGCTGGGTTTAGTTATAGGATCTACCCAGGCTATAGGTAGGGCAATTTTATCAAATATAACTCCTATGAACAAGCTAGGTGAATTTTTTGGTTTTAGTAGCTTTTCAAGCAAAATTGCAGCTACTATGGGACCACTCGTTTTTGGCTGGATCTCATTCACGACAGATAACCAAAGGCTAGCATGGTTGTCTTTAATACCCTTTTTAGTTCTTGGCTTACTTTTACTTGTAGTAAATAACGATGTGAACGAGGATTATAGTCTCCCCAAATAGGTACTATGAAGAGTTGCTGTAACCAGAGGAAATTAGCCTAAATCCTTATTCAATAGATTGTTTAATATAGAGAGTGTTTTGATTTTTATGTAAGTGCTTTTGAATTCAAACTTTGAAGCGTCCTGGAAATAGGGTAAGTAGGTGGGAGCGATCAAATAGAAGATGAGGGTGGGGGTGGAGGGGATGAAACCCCATGTCTGGGGGCGCAGCCCCCAGACTCCCTTTTTACAATTAATTAAACTTGGCTACCTGACTGCCTGACACATCTTTAGGCGGCCTCCCAGGGTGGTAGCTGACAGTGCAAGGACTGGATTCTAGAGAACCAGATGCGGTCATAGTACCGGGCTTCAGCTTTCTTAGAGGGAAAGCAGGGTTCCGGGTCAACGGTAAATAGGGCGATGGGTTTGAGCAACGAACGCTCTTTGTTGACAACTCCTTTGAGCCAGCGAAGCCCGATTTTGAGATAGCTAATGCCCCGTGTCCAATGGGGGTCAACCTGAGTACGGAGGCCATCAAGTTGAACGGCCATGCCCTGGGTGGTGCCATAAAGGATGGCGATGGCCGCAACGAGGTAGAGGCGTTCGAGGGCCTGGGCTGAGCGGATGCCGGAGGCTTCCAACTGAAAGACCCCGGATTTTGAATCGAGGAAGAGTTCTTCGACCCGAAACCGCAGGGCATATTGCCACAGGGTATTGAGGGATGGCGGCTCATCGGTGATGACGGCCCAGGGCTCCTTGACGCCTTTGACATTGGCCAGAACAAGGTTGCAGCGCCAGCGACCATCCGTCCATAGGCCAACCCCGTCATAGAATCGGGCTTCGCCCTTGGGGGGCCACAGATAGCCCACCTCAAGGGGATGACGGCGGGGGCCATGCACCACCACGTCACTGGGTAACCGCACGCAATAGTGCCAGGTGCTCTGGCTCAGCCAGGCCAGCAGGTCATGGTTGGCAAACCCTCGGTCGGCTAGCAACATCACATCGGGATAGGACTGTAACAGCCGATGGGCTAAGCGTAGCAGCGGGAGATATCGGTCCGTGCTGACGGTGGCACTTGAATGCTCCAAAACCCGCCATAGTAGCGGCACCGCGCGTCCGCAACAGGTTACCGATAGGTGAATCATGCAGTAACGATTCCACAAGACGGTGGTATCGAGCGCCAAGTAGAGTCGCCGCCCTTTCCACTGATGGATGGCGGCCAGCACCAAGGGTACGTACACGCTTTTCACGCGTACTCGTCGATTCCTGATAAAACGCTGCCACCGTCGCTCGGTGCTTTGCGCCTGGCGGGCGCGACTGGGCACATACGATTCCCATTCCGGCAGGCTCAACTTACCGCTGCACACCAGTGCGGTTACCATCCAGGCCAAGGCTTTGAGGTGTCGCAGATCACGGCGATGGCTATATTGACGCAGTAGTGGCAACACTTGATCATAGAGACAGGTGGTGGCTGACATGGTACAGACCCTGAATGACGCAAATTTCAGCGTCTCATGTCACCTCACCCTTTTCCCTCGCGTGACCAGATTTCAAGCCTTTCACCCACTTCTGTCAGGCAGTCAGCTTGGCTACTTAGTGGCTTGTTAAAGTAGGACACTTTCTGTAATGCTTGTTGCACAAAGGCTTCAGGCAACGAAAAGCCAACGAAAAGCGAATGGGTGCGATTCGTGTCGGCGAGGTGCCAGCCCCGATAGCCGGTGCTCCGAACCGAGCACTTTCGCTTCTTAAACTTCAAGTTGGTCGAGGTCAGTCGCCGGATCCCCCGAAAACAGCGGGCTAACTAACGATTGCACCGGACTCCGCGCAGCGGTGTCTGTTCGTGAATTTCAAGTTGATCGCGCGGCGCTGGTGAATGGCCTTAAACTAGCGAAGCTGCTATTTCGGACCAATTACCGCTTACTCCCTGATATGACAAGGGATCTAGGTAGTACACCCCTGGACTCACAAGGGACTGACTTTCATTGAAAACTGAGTAGTAGATGGCCTGTTTTCGTTGTTTTAAGAGGCTGAAACCTCCATTATTCCGTTGAAGGGTTGCCAATACAGCAATTAGTCGTTCTGGCTTGCGCCTAAACTCTGCCCACCAAGCGTTTTAGCGATTTTCGGAGACAGGCTATCGCAATAGCCCCTCTGCCACTGCCCCACGGGCCAAGGCTCCTTTGATGGGTTGTGAGGGATGGGTGGCGGCGGCAATAGCCAACAAAATGCCCCCAGCAATCGCCAGGGGCAGAGGTGAAATTCTATTTACGCTAGACAGCTTACCCCTGCTATCGTCCCCACTGCCAAGGGCCTACTTTTCCAAGTTCTGCTGCCTTAGCCGGTGAAACTTCTCCGCCGCAGTGTCGGCATAGTTCTTGATAGACTCATAGCCCGCCTGGGGTCGCGTATCGTGGGCCAGCTCAGGATTGCCCGAGTACCACTCCGCCGCCACCCGCTTCACCGCCGTATTCATATCGTGTCCCGCCTGAATCTGCCGCTGGAGAGCACTCTCCAGCTTGGCCCCCACGATCTGCTGCTGAATCTCAGGGTTCTGCAAAAACTCTTGGGGCGACACATCGCGGCCCAGCACATCGTAATCCCAGCCGCAGTTGCTCTTGGGCTTGCCGTCCCAGGAGCAATTGAGATTCTGCGGCATCACCTGCCCCAGGCCCAACGCCCCGGTGTCAGGGTTGACGGCGGTGTGGTCACCGCCCGACTCCTTAGCAACGATCGCCTGGTAGAGCGCAATCGTATCCCCCAGTCGCTCATTGGGCTTGCGACCATTCAATGCCCAGACCAAGTAACCCTTCTGCGGAGCCTGAGCTACGCCCCCTTGGATCTGCTCCCAATGCAAGTGAGCGCCCGTGCTGCCTCCGGTGTTACCCGTCTTCGCCACCACTGCCCCGGCTCGGTGCTCACCCCCCTTGCAGTGGGACAGGTGAGCCGCCCTGAAGGTGATCTCAGGGAACGCCGAACTGGTCATATCCGCCACCGTGCCATAGCCCTTGGGGTCGCTCCAGCAGCGCACCGACACCCGATCCCCCGCATAGCCAATGGCATGAACCGACACCCCCTCCGGCGTCGGCAGGTCAATACCCGAGTGCATCCGCATCTCATTGTGGATGGGGTGCATCCGCAGGCCAAAGCCTGAGTTGACGGTGTAGCCCGCGATCACATCACCCTTGCTGATCAGGGCCTTAAAGTCATCGTCGTAGAACCCAGCCACCGCCTCGGCCACAGCGCTGACCTTCCTGAACCTTGCCCCCCAGGATTCATTCGTCTCCTGATCGACCATCACCCAGGTCGAGATAGCGATCGCCCCCACGCAGCCCAGCTTGAGCACCAGCTCGCCCGCCTGCATCGCCGTGCCAATCACGTAGCGCCAGGTGGGGGGCAGCTCCGACCAGTGGGGCTTGTAGTCCTTAACGGTTGAGCTCACTGTGGGTCACCTCCCCCTCCGTCACCGTCATATCGAGGGCCAGGCCGTTGTCTAAGGCCCAGCGGTAGACCCCGTTGCCCAAAGCGCAGGCAGGCTGCCCCAACCACTCCAGGGCGATCGCCTCTGACTCCCCCACCAACGCCCTGCGCAGCTCCGCCTTGGTGGCATCGAGGGCAACTGGGTCAGGGGCCACCGCCACACAGGCTTGTAGACGAGCATCGTTGCCCTGCACCCTAGTCACCAACTGCCACGCCGCAGGCTGATGGGCGTTGAACCACGACCTCACCCCATAGACCGGGTTGTAGAACTGCCCCCGCCCCGGCTGCTTGAGGTCTAAAAACGCGGCCCCGACGAACAACACCGCCAGGGCCAGCAGGTACCGGGTTCTGATTCGCCAGAACAGCATCGCTACTCCCCAACCTTCACCGCGCGGGTGTAGGGACGTGTTTCAATCGGCTGCCCCACCCGCTCTTCCCCGGTCAAAACCTTGTGGGCGCTGCCCGTGATGCTCTGCGTCGGCACCACCAACATCGCCCCAAAGTTAGTCCCCGCCACGACCGGATTCCAGATGTCGCCCCCAGCTTTGACGGCTGAACCTTGCAACACATTCAGCCCCGCCGAGAGTACAAACAGCCCGCCCCACACGCTGATAAAAGCTCCACCCATCGTCTGTAACGGGTGGTTCCGCAAACAGCTTAGGCCGCTGCGAATCACCGGAAAAATGCTCCAGGGATCCGTGCTAGGGGTGATGACAAAGATCGGCTTGCGCTTACCGCTGGTGGCATCAAACCAGCCGCCATCCTGCACGTTAGAGCGCATGGCGTTGCGTGGCGCGAGCTGGACACCGCTGCCCCGCCCCGGTGAGCTGAGCTGAGGCGTGATGTCGATGATTTGCCCGTCGATGATCTCAGGGCCATTGTTGCTGTTAGCGAGTTGATTGTTCTTAGAGCTAGCCATTAGGAATTTTCCTCAATGATGGATTTGATACGGTCAAACAAGTCAGAGCCCTCCTGGTACTTGTGCCCCTGGTAGCCCAACACCTCCTTGATCACCTTGGAGCGGGACATCCCCTGGGCCAAGGCGTTGGTTACCGCGATGATCAGGGGCAGATCTGGCCCCTGGGAGGCCTTTTGAAACTCGGTTCGGCTAATAACCGATTCGGCTGTATCCGTTGCTGTGCCGTGGTTACCGCGAGTTATGCTACCGGTTATCGAGGCCGAACTTAGTTCGGGCACCTCATAGGCCACCATTGGCAGCCATTCCTTGATCTCTGAGTGGTAAAAAACAGCCTGCTTGGGCGAGAACGATTGCTCAAAAATCACCTCATCCTCGATCGGCGGAATGCTGGTGTCGGACTTCCGCAGGCTCTCCAGATGGCTCTGGCTGCTGGGGGTCTGGATGGTGAGTAAATCAAACGTTGCCCGCATCCCACCGCTGACCCCGATATCGCCCACCAGTGACGACTGAGTAATGGCCCACAGCGCCCGGTCGTCCGTCTCCCCTGACGACAGCTCCATCGTGAGCTGCGACTTGAGGAACCCGTCGTACCAGGTCTTGAACGCCGTTTTCATCATCGCCAGCTCGTCGATGATCAGCACCTTGGGCCGCTGGGGCAGCTGCCGCCAGGCAAAGATGAATTTCTGCATCTGCTCGCAGATGTCGTCGATGTCTTCCTTAGATTCCAGAGAATCAGCCATGAAGCCCAGCACGTTGTCAGCCTGCTTCCAGTAGCCATGCTCCTTGGGGTGGTACTTGGGCTGAATCACCCACACCACCGCGCCCTGCTTCACCTGGGCTTGGCGGTAGGCGTGGGCCACCGTGAGCCCTTTGCCGACCCGAGGGTTAGCCGAGATTAAGGTAGGCCGCATACGAGCGGCGAGAATAGCGGCAGGGTTGCCCACCCGAAAGGACTCGGTCGCTCCAGCGAAAGGTACCTGCCCGTTCCAGCTCTGGGGTTCTGGTGCGAACTGGGGGCCTGCGATCGCTACCTTAGGCTGCTCCCCACCCAGCGCCCAGGCCACCCCACAACCGACGGCCACAGCTCCAAAGGCAATCGCCGCAGGCAGATAGGGATAGGTTTTCTCGTAGCGAATCTGAGCCCCATTGGCGAAGGCCTCCAGGTCAGCAGGAGTAAGGTTGCTGGCAGGCCGTTGCAGGCCACAGAACAGCCCCAGAGCAGCGGCTCCAATGGAGCCATAGAGCAGATGGTTAGTCTCTAACTTCATGGGCCTGCACCTCTTCAGACAAAGAGTGTTGTCGGTCGTGGTACTGCACTAGGTTTTCGATCGCCACCACAGCCAAGTTGGTCGGTGGGTCTTGAGGCAGCGCCGCCATCGAGCGGGCCACCTCCACGGCCTCGACTCTGAAGAGCGCCGCATTCGCCTGTCGCCAATCGCGATCGCCCTTGGCGGCGTCCAACATCACCTGGGCATCGCGCTGGTAGCGGTTGAGGGGGCAGATGAGCTGCTGCTGGTAGCAGGGGTCAGTGGGCTTTAGAACGTCCTGCTCCGCCTGCTGGCGGTAGCGATAAGCCTCATTGTTGAGCACCGACCGACCGACGTCGGCCAACACCAAACGGCTGTCTTCGTAGTTGCCCGAGAGCCGGTCTTGGGCCGCAGCCAGTACGTTCTCATAGTTAGGGGCGGGCAGTTCGCTTTGATAGGTGCCCTCGTCCCCGGTACGACCAGACTGCGCAAAGGCGAAGGCAATGCCGGAGAGGGCGGCAACCGCAATGCCACCAGCAGCCCAGTAACGGCGGTTTTGCCACCAGGGAACGGGAGTTAGGTAGATGTTTTGGATAGGCGATGCACCGCCAACGACCTCGCGACGGTATTCGAGGGGGACGGCAGGGGGAGTGAATTTGGCTTCCATGGCGTTATGACCAGAGTTACGGCGTTAACAGGATGAAAACGGCGGTTATCAGGGCTAAAACCCCTAACCAGCAGCAGCGGTATCGGGCGTATCCGCAACGACGCCCAGCTCCTTTCCCACGGTTTGTTGCAGTTGCGCGTGGGTGGCCAGGGCGGTGTTCATCTCGGTAACGGCCATCTCGTGGCCCAACTGGCGACCCGACTCAGCCGCCATCCCTAGCAGAGCGTTTCTGAAACTGGCCTGGTTGCCCTTAAACACCCCCAGCGCCTGGGTGAGCTGCTGCTGTTGTAGATGGCGGCTGAGTTCGCTGTTGACGCCTCGGGTAGCCAACGGCGGTGGCGTGTAGACCGAGAGGCCGCTGCCTAATACATCGACATGCTGCGCAGGCGCAGCAGGTGGTTCGGCAGGGATAAACAGCACAGCGGCAATTTTGTCTTGCTCGACTGGACTGAGCAGCGTGGGTAATCCCTTGCCCTGGGGCGTGCCTGAAATACCCAGGGCGGTCATCTTGCGACCGATTTCGGTGTGGGATACCCCACAGACCTCAGCAAACTTGCGAATCGATAACGGCTGACGTTCCACTTGGTTACACCTCCAGGTGTCAGTTCTAAAGGGCTTGAAATCAATACTTTGGGCGGATGGGTGGAACGGTTGCGTTTCAATACGTTCCACTCGCCTGTTACAGTAATAGCATAATTTTATGCTATTAACATAAGAAAGCGCTTAAGGCATTAGCATAAATGAGTCAAAGCCGAAATGAGGATCTACAATTCATGCAAAATGAACCACCCAGCATGACTAAGCGGCTAACAATATCGGTAGAAGATGACGTCTACGCCATTCTTGAGAAGTGGGCAGACCAAGAGGTGCGCACCGTTGCAAACCTGGCAGCGGCGATCGTGACGCTTGAGGCCCGCAAGCGCCCGGGCTTTGACGGGAGCAACACATGACCACCGGCGACAAAGCCAAACGCGCCACGGTTGCGATCGGCTCCTCGCAGGTCGATGCTTTTCAGATGCCTGATGGCAGCTACTGTATGAGCCAAGCCCAGGTGGCGGAGTGCATCGGCACCACCCCTCAGAACGCATCAAACTTTTTGCGTTCAAAGGCATTCAAAGCCTTGCGGGGTGGGGAAAGCACGGATCAAAGTTTTGAGACAATGAGGTCGAATCTTCGCAGCAGGCCACCGGAGGTACCCGGATCAATGCGGTTCCCCTGGACGTAGTTTGGGCCTTCTGGCTGTATCAGTGCAGCCGGGGCAATAAGCAGGCGTATAACCTACTGGCTGCACTGGGCCTTGAGTCCCTAGAACGCCGATTTGATGCAGCCTTTGGTGTGGAGCGTAGCGAGAGCGATCGCAATGCTCTGCTAACCCAACGTTTACAGGCAGACCTGGCCGCCGCCGTTGATGCCCTGGCGGAGCCAGACCTCAGAACGGAGCGAGAGGCCCGACTAGAGCAGCAATTGCGGGATCTAGGCGCTGAACCGTGGGCATTACCGAACGATCCATCCTCTGGATTGATCCTGTAAACTAGCTCAATCCAGGAGGTGATTTTTATGTGAGTCCGTCTGAGCGAACCCTT
This sequence comes from Nodosilinea sp. E11, assembly GCF_032813545.1. NCBI lineage: Bacteria > Bacillati > Cyanobacteriota > Cyanophyceae > Nodosilineales > Nodosilineaceae > Nodosilinea > Nodosilinea sp. E11. The sequence continues at coordinate 24,306 of NZ_CP136516.1, read as the reverse complement.
TAAAAAGCAAAAACGATAGCTCTCCCGCCAAGAAGTTGCTATCGCCTTGCTCCAGTCCAGAACACGCCATGGGGACGTGACGGGATTCGTTTGTCTAAATCAAATTCCCCTACAGGATAGCTGATACAGATCAGCGACGCAATAGTGCGTCCGTTTTCTTGCGCCCGGAGAACTGAACAAGCTGAATTCCTGGGGTTTTCCATGCTTTTGCTTGCGATCGCCAGTCTTAATACCCTTAGCCCAAAGAACCACCCTGTCCGCAGGGCTAGGTTGGGTTGGTCTGGCCTCCAGAGGCAGAAAGCCCCAGCATTTTTTTCCCAAACCAATGTAAACCCGCGCCACTTCAAGCAGCGGCTTACCTCCAATATCCCTAAGCTAAGCCCCTACCCCCGAACATTCCGGGAACCGAGGCTTGGTTTTCATCCTCCCTGCGCTGGCGGGCAACAGAGAGGAACAGGTGAGCGACCGCTCGGGCTGGCGCGGACTAAGACCCGCAAGTCTAACCATGAGCAACCTTTTCGGTATAAACCAAAGCTTTAAAAATCGAACCCCTTCCAGTTCTATCTCTCATTACTCTGGCCCAGCGTCGTCCCAGGTCGCTGCCCTAGTCAGGCGGCGATCGCGCATCGCCGCTCAGCCGCTAGCCACCCAAGCAGAGGAGGTGGCCCTGTGAGCTTCAAGTCACTCAGGGGCAGCTGCCCCATCTGTGAAGGGGCTCGGCGAGATTGCCGCGAATCCCTGTCCACCGGCTTTGTTTTCTGTCGCCACACCGAGGCCAACCCCGGCGGCCAGTGGCGCTACCTCAAGGACGATGCCCACGGGTTTGGGGTGTGGGCCTGGGGGGAGGGTGAATCAGCCGATCGCCCCCTGCGAGTCACCGTCATCCCCCCCAAAGCCCCGATCGCCACCCTGGATCCAGCGGCCCGCAACAAGGGCTACCGGGCGCTAATAGACTGGGCCGGGCTACAGCCCGAACACCGGGCAGCCCTGGCCCAACGACCCCACATCACCGAGGCAGAGATAGCAAACATTGCTTCCCTGCTGTTTAGCTGGCAAGGCGGGGCCACAGCACCAGAAAATGCGGCAGGGTTACCCGGCATCGTGGCGGGGCAGCTCTGGCCTCGGGTACAAGGTTGGGCGATCGCCATTCCCAACGCCAGCGGTGAGATCATTGGGGCTCAGATCAAAAATCCCCAGGGCGGCTATTTCTGGGCCAGCCATGCCGACCAGTCCCCGGTACAACTACCCAATGGTGAGCTGCCCCTCGGTGTCTACGGTTCACCAGCGGCGGGCGTGGTCAACCTGGGCGAGGGGTTTTTTAAGCCTGCACTATCAGCAGCCCGCCACGGCGGGGTCTGGATTGGGGCAGCGGGTGGCCATTGGGCATCAAGCCCCCAGCAACTCAGGGCGGCGCTCGATGCCCTGGGTTGCCAGCAAGTGGTGCTCAATGCCGACAGCGGGGCGATCGCTAACCCCCATGTGATGGGAGCCTACAGCCGCCTGGCGGCGCTGCTGGAGTCCTGGAGCATTCCCCTATCGGTGCGCTGGTGGGGACAGTGGGAGAAAGCGCACGGCGACGTAGACGAAATCACCCCAGCACAGTACCAGGCGGCGATACTGTTCCCCTGGGACGAATTTCAAGCCCTGGCCACCCCCGCTAAGATCAAGCGGCAACGCGCCAAAGACATCAAAGTCTTGCGGCGGCAACAGACCGTTGCGCGGGCGATCGCCATTCTCAACCAGCCCCTGCCCCAGGCCCACCGCGAAACCTCCGGCGGCTTCCTGCCCGAGCTACCCCCGCTGCCCCCCGGCATCGACGGGTACGCCATCGACGCCGGCCTAGGAGCGGGCAAAACCACCGCCATCGGGCACGACATCGTGGCACCGACTCGGGCAGCGGGCGGCTTCACCATTGAGCTAGAGCCCCGTAACTCCCTAGGGCAGCAAGCGGCTGAAAAGCACGAGCTGGTCCACATTCATGAATTTGCCACCGACAAAGACAGTAACCAGGCCCTCGGCGCAATGGCCCGAGATAAGGGCGGCCTGGTGCTGTGCCCCAACTCCCTCCCACGGGCGGGCCAGCACATCCCCCAGAGCACTGTTGTTGTCGTCGATGAGGTCATGGCCACCCTAACCGAGGCCTGCACCGGGGGTACCCTCAAGGGGCGCTACGCCGACACTATGGGGCAACTCATTAACCAGATGCGGGGCTCTAAGGAGCTGCACATTGCAGAATCTGGCTTAGACCAACCCACTCTAGATTTTGTTGAGCGGGTATCCGGTAAGCGCCTGGCCGTCATTCGCCACCAGGGGGCGATCGCCCCCTGGGATGTGCACTTGGCCACCGGCGGTAGCCCCGACCAGATGTTTGGCCAGATGATGGCCCAGCTTAGACGGGGTGAGCGGGTGTGGTTGGTTTCCACCTCCCTCGACGAGGCAACGGCCTGGGCACTCTGGGCCAAAGACAACGGCATTGAGGGAATGCTGATCACCGGAGAGACTAACGAGGCGGGGGCCTTTGATCCCTTTTTCAGTGACCCCGACTCCGAGCTAGAACGGCAACAGGTGCAGCTGCTCATCACCACCCAATCCGCTCAAACCGGTCTATCCATTGAGCGCTACTGGTTCGATGCCATCTACGGTTACGCCCCCGGTTTCCCGGTAGAGGTGATTTATCAAATGCTGGGCCGCTACCGGCGACCCTGCCCTCGCTATGTGTGGGTGCCTGCCTTTATCACCCCCAGCCGGTGGGAAAAGCCCCAAAAGGCCAGCGCTCTGGCTGAGATTAACCATGAGCTGAGTCAATGGGCGGCTCACGGGTTTGCACCAGCTTCCACTTGCCCAGAGCAAGCCGCGATCGACGACTATCTAGCGGCGCGGTGGGAACGGGCCTGGGCTCAAAAAGTCATCCCCGGCCAGGCCTTGACTCTCATGCTAGAGCGGGCCGGTCATACCGTTATCCCGTGGGAATTAGCCCCCGATGAGGTCACCCAAGCCATCCGCGCCACCTACCGGGAAACCCTGGCCCAGCAGCGGGCTCAGTTCCATGCGGGCCTGGCCATTGATCCCACACTACACACCCCCGAGTGGGCCAAGGCCAAGCGCGACGATGCCGAGGCGACCTACCGCGATCGCGGCATCCTGCGCAAACTCAGCACCCTGGAGAAATTCCCCGGCATCGACTGGGATAACTCAGAAATCTGGTATCAGGCCTGGTTTGCCCCCCGGCATTACGAAAACGGCGAACAGACCCACGGCCCCATCGGCCCCGGCGCTGCTCTCTGGGCAGAGTGTGGTGCTGCTGACATCCTCCAGGGCAAAGCAGCCGATGAGGTGGCGGTTATCCTAGCCCAGCGCCTGCGCTCAATTAGCCTACTCCCCGACTACGGAGCCAAGCTGGCGATTCTGGCCCCGATGCGGCCCCTGTGTGAGCAGATCCTAGCCAGCGGTCACACCTCACCAGGATGTCCTCTCATCCGACGGCTCGGGGCGATGGCGCGGGCCGTCGGTGACGACCTCTACCGCTACCTACGGATCGTCGCTACCGACGACCACAGCGACCAGGCGGTTGCCCATAAAATTCTGCGCAAGTTTGGCCTGACCTTGACCCGCTCAACCTATCGCAAGGTGGGTCGCAAGCGGCAATGGTCCTACACCGTCACTGCTCCGCCGCTGTGGCAAGCGCTGGTCGAGGCCAGGGCCACAGCGCTGGACGCTTTGCAGACCAAGGCATCTAGCCGCGTTACAGATTTGTTAGAGGAACAATTTAACAAATCTGTAACCGCCCCCCCAGACCAATTGGGAGTTTCTCCGGATATTCTTGACCTCGCTGACCTAATTACAGCGGCCAGGCAAGCAGGGGCTACTGCTTTCCACCAGCTGCGGCAGGCAATTAAGCCGGTTTACGCCGACCTTTGGCAGGCTGCACTGGCCATAGCCGCCTGATCTCCAGTGATAGCAGCTTGAGCGGTGGGTCTGTGCGATCGCTGGGGGATGGGTGTAGCCAGAAACTGGGTTACTCTGACTGACTATCGTGTCGGTCAAATTATCCCCCTGTGCTATGAATCAGAGAAGACTTACGGGGCCGCTATGGCTACTAAACAAAATTGCTCGAAACTATGTGCCGGAGTTGGTGGGCCTGGAGGCGATCGCCTACTGCGAGAAAATGGTGGGACTACTTGACCTCGATGATATCCAGCAGGACCATGACATCGCTATTCAGGCTACACAGGCTAAATTTGCCAAGCATTTTCCCATGGCATGAGTCATGAAGGGGGGCGATAGTAACGGTGCAAAGGTTTCGGGACAAAACCAAAAAATTGAGAGAGGAACCCAGTGATTAGAATCTCAGTTAAGCCAAAGAGTCAGGAAAAGAGCGCAATAGAAATACTTGGGAGCGCGATCGTCACCCTTGATGTCCACTCCGTTGATGGGCATGGCTTGCCACTGATTGAGTCAACTGATGCTGCCCTGAAGGGGGCCATCTCATTCAAGGTTTTGACGATTCCCCACGACAAGTATGGGCACATTGTTGACCCAGATCGGCACAGTGGGGCTACCCTGCTGCACTGCATTCAGGGTTGGAATGAATTTGGTGCCTACGTGGTGATTGTCGAGGCAGGCCAGGAGTTTATTCTCACAAAAGAAGATGATTTACCTGTTGGGGCGATTCCTTGAACTGGATTGTCCCAATCGGCCCTGGATAGTGAGCTGCTCTAGTCCAGTTCCACCACTCCTGCCCCAAGCATTTCCCCATAGCCCAGGGCTTCACCATTCACTCAATTACTTACTCAACAACTCACTCAATCACTCAAGTTCCTACTCAACTGAATCCTCAAGTGCCCACTCAAGTAAGCTCCGAACCAGCTCAGTCTTGGGCTTTCGCAGCTTGCGGGCCTTTGCGGCCAGCAAATCATTGAGGCTGATCGGGATGTCCACATTCAGCCGAACAGTCGGTTCCTTGGCCGCTGGCTCCAGATCAGCCCAGGGCGAGGCTGAGGTCTGAGGCTGAGGGGTTGGCGCTTTAGCCTTCGGTGGAGGAGCCGCTACCGTAGGCTCTTCCTCAGCCGGTTGCTTCTTGGCAGCACTAAAAATGTCATCCCACTTTTCAGCCATTACCCAACTCCTTCCAGACTTCTTCCCAGTCGCGCCAGGCCACCCCACCACCAGGCGCTTGCTTCACCACCACCCCAGCATCAGCCGCCTTGATATATGCCTTATAGCGACGGATAGGGCGATCAAAGACAGGTAGCCCATGGCGCTGCAATGCTGCGATCGCATCAGCTCCATCCGTCTGGGGGGCCGGTGGCGACAGCGTAACCAGACAGCGATAGTTAGTTCCCTTCGGCAGCTCTGTGGCAATCTGCACCAGGGCCGATAGGCTCAGGGGGTCAGGGGTCGTCGGCAGGATGAGAATATCGGCCCCTTGCGCGATCGCCTTGACGTCGTCGGCAGCGGGCCGGGCCGGGGTATCAATGACGGTGTGCTTATACTGACCACTCATCAACCGCTTGGGGGCTTCTGAGTCGCTACAAACATCAAAGGGCAACAACCCCTTACGCGCCCAGAGAGTGGCGCTGCGGTTGGGATCTGAATCAATCAATAGGGTCTTAGCATCGTTGCTGAGCAGGGTGGCCAGACAGATAGCACTGGTCGTCTTGCCCACACCGCCCTTGTACTGGGTGAGGCTAATAATCATGGCTTTCTACCCGTGAGTACCGCAAGGATAGGCTACCCGCTCAACTACTGCAACACTTACTCAATCACTTGAGTAAGTACTTACTCAAGTGATTACTCACTTACTCAAGCATTCTTTATTTAGATCAGGCGTCTCTTTCTGGGGGAGGGATGCGATCGCCCGAGGTCAGTCTTTTGCGATCGCAACTTACCGGGTCAATTAAGGCACTCTTAAGGAAATAGACCAAGTAGGTAGCACCATCTGTCTAGACGCTGGCAACTGCTCTCACCTCTGGCCCTGGCTACCTTAGCGGCCTGCTCCACCGCCGTCGAGGTGCCCCAGGCCACCGGCACCGGCGCAGTTGCCACCACAATAGCTAACGTCAGTTTTCCCTCTGTCACAGTCGTTTCTGTGGGCGATGGCGACACGATAAGGATTAACTCTCCCAGAAACTCAACGATTTAGTTTAGAGAGGCCGACCGCGATCGCTATGGGCGCACGATCGTCGAGGTCTACGCCAATGGCCAGAACGTTAACCTCCAGATGGTTCAGGAGGGCTACGCCGTGGTCTATACCCAATTCCTCCGCAGCTGCCCTGAGACAGGTAGCGCCCTCTAGGCTGGCATGCCCTGAGATTTTCGCTGGAATAATTGTTCTAGCTGAGGGTGGGGCGGTAGTGCGATCGCGGGCTGGGGCGATCGCCTATCTGAATTTACCGAGAGAATTCAATCGCTTCTAGAACAGATTTCGCCCGCTTGAAAGGTGATTGATTATTTTACTTTCTGACCCTAGAGGGTAATACCATATCCCTCATACTATCGTTAGTATAGAGATGGCTCATAATTCACTCTTCAAGTGTCAGTGTTTATTTAATAAACATGCTGTAACCACTTGAAAATGGAGGCGTACTAGACAACAATGTAGCAACTGCTGGGGTTTGCCAACAGAGCAAAAAAAGTGAGCAGTACGGTAGAGTACGGCCCACTTGGACTACTGCGTGATCGTTGACTGACACCCCTTGAATACGCATGCCCTAGCAGCTACCTATTCAGTACTGATCATATGACCTATGGAGTGTCATCTCGGAGATGCACCTGTATAAAATTGTAAGACAAATCCATATCTACATGAGGTAAAGCATGGCGTTTTGACGTCAAAAAAGTAATTTTTCTTAATGCCCATGTCAGCCAACAGTGTTTTTTAATACACTTTTTAGTAAAACAAAACCTGTGGATCCATAGAGATGCCACAGGTTTTGTTTTATTTAAAATTTGAGCAAGACGGTGGTGCTCTTGGCATAAGTCAGAATTCCAAAATAAGAAGGCTAACTAGCACGGCGGTGCTCTTGGCATAGGTAATTCCCTTTAGCTATAAGGCTCAACCAATAATGTGATTCCAGAAGTCCCAGTAACTAGGACAAATTTGTCTTTCTCGATTGTCAGGTTACGAGTGGATTGAGCAGGCCACACAGACCCTTGATAGCAAACTCTACCTCCACCGATAGGTTCTATAGACACATCGACTTTTGCTAGACTTAGCCGATTAAAAGGATATAACTCATTACCTAAATATCCTTTATCTAAATTACTAACCATTTCAAAACCCCCTCTTATTGACCGCTCTACATAACAATGATTCTGTTGCATTTGATGTGACTTACCACATCAGATTACTTATGTCACCTTTTTGAATAATTTTTCATAGACAAATGAAGCCGATCAAGATTTTGCAAATCTCAACCGGCTATCATTTACTTTAATTGGACGTAACTATGATCAAACTTTTCCAAAGTCTGCTCATTAGTCTAGAGAAAATTGGCCAACAAGAGAATGAAGATATTGCTCTTGTGACTATTTACTCTATGTTTCTGAGTTTCGTGCTGACGCTTCTTGCCTTGATCATTATGATTTAAGCAAATATCTCGTTTCGTGGATAAAAAGAGAAGGAAGTCTAGTGATTTTTCTTATAGTCTTCCTTCTCTTTATTCAACCCACAACGATACACTCTAAGTTACTCGTCCAGAAGACCTTTAGTTATTCTTTCACCTCCCGCTATCCCAGCAGAAATTGGACTACAATGCCCTGCTAACCAATTCACAGCTAGCAGTCAGAGGGAAAATGCAGTCAGATCCTATTTAGGACAATTAAACCGACTGAATTACTCGATGGTTTGGGCGCATTCAATAAACGCTTCGACTTGATCGAGGTTGATCGCTGTGGTCAAATTTATTAGGCCTTTCTTGAGATGATAGTAAATCAGGGAAGTCAGGGTTACTCCTGCTTTTCGAATAGCGCATAAGAAAAGATCTTATTTCTTCAGGACTTTTTCCAGAAGAACTACTCTCCATCAATTCCGTGAAGTATTCTTTCAGGAGAGCTTTTTTGTTTTCATAGTCCTTCCGGCAGTCAGGATTAAGTAATCCCATCTGATGCCCTATGACATGATCTATCTCACTGATCCAAAAGCTGAGTGCTCCATCATTACAAGCATGATCCAATATTTCTTGAAGTCGATCTTCTTGAGCTTCTGTGAGTTCTGGCAATGAAATAAGCTGCCCATAGTCTATTGCCATCTGGCTGACCGCTTCAGTTGTGGCATCTAGTATGGATTCCAGAAGATTACTAGGCATCCTCATATTCCTTGGTAGGTAGTTAATCACAGCAGTAGGAGGTTAGCAAGGGTAGCTCTCGGAAGACTACTTGCGTCACACTCAATAGACAATGTTGCAGAACCGGATATGTGACAGGTTTTTCCAAAACTTCCCTGAATAAATCAGAGCTTTCCTAGATTTACCGCAAAAAGTAGTTCAAGTAAACTAGATCTGTGTATCCCAAAATTATGTGATTTAAACTACTTTCCTCTAAAAGATTTGGTTTTAGGGCCTTTTAGGTTGCAGAGATATTCCAAGAGCCACCGTTCGGGTTCGTACTTAGGCTATGTCACAAATACTAAGCCCAATCATTGATTTTCAACGAGCGCGCAAGTCCACACTGTCTCTCACCCAAGCACCTTTATGTCCTACGCACTACCATGACCCAACACAATCAACCACATAATCACGAGGTAAAGATAAACTCCGAGCAAGAGTTCATGGAAGGGCAAGACATATCTTCTCAAGATCAGAGCTTAGATACCAACGCTGAGATCTGTCCTTCTAACATAGAGCCTGGCAGTAATCCCATGGAGGCCCCCATTGTTATGGATGCTGAAGCTGCTGAACTATCGAGGAAGTTCACTGATGAGCATATTGCACGTCAGTTCGCCAAATTCAACGAGACATTTGAGGAGATTGTCAGCAAGGAAAGTTCGTCAGCACGTTCGATTTTCCCTTTTATCCGTGGGAGGCTGTATCAATACAGGCTCCATCAACTATATGACGAGGTTGCCATATTGCAGGAGGTATACACTAGGACGGTTGATAAGATTCTCCAGGGTCGGGAAATTACCAACCACTATGCTTGGATTCGATCTGTATCTTTGAGGTACATACGAGAGCTGAGCAGAAAGCATAGCCGAAACACCAGCGCTGATGAATCTCTTTTGGAGCTGCTAGCACCTACAGAGGAAATTAATGAGGAGTTTTTGACAGATGAGATGCTCAAAATTCGCAAAGCTTTTCAAGAGCTCTCCTCCGAGGAGCAATTACTGCTCTCATTTAAAACGGTTCAGGACCTCTCCTGGGACGAAATTCAAAAGATTTGGGTAGAAAGAGGGTACGGCACTCTCTCGATCACTGCCTTACGCAAGCGGAAGGAAAGAGCTATCTCTCATCTCCGAACGATCTATCACAGCATGTAGAACTTAGAGGTAAACACCTTTTTGCGATGCACCTAACCCAGCGCTGGCCTGTTCTGCTAGTGAGCTATGTAGAAGCGATCGCGCCTCCGCGATCGCTTTCGCATTTATGACTACGTCCCCACAGTGCGATCGCCTCGGATCACTCCGCCTTAGGCACTAGCAATAAGGCGGCATCATTCTCAATAGCACTGCATCTTTTGAGTGGCTAGCCTCGGTTAACGGCAGAATGCGGGTTTGGGGTGCAGTGACTGTTCGCAATTGGGGTATTATGCGAACAGTTAGTGCAGAACCCTGATGAAGCGGTACCAGCGTCGGCCTGAGAACGAAAATTTGCCGGTGCGCCGGGGGCTGAACAGTGACTATCGCAGTCGCGAGTATTTGACCCTCGATGAGGTGACTCGGTTGATCGAGGTGGCCCAGGGGCGGGGGCGGCATCGCGTTCGCGACTCGGCGCTGCTGCTGATTATGTTTCGCCATGGTCTGCGGGCCACTGAGGCGGCCAAAATGCGCTGGGATGCAGTTATGCTGGCGGAGCGGCGGGTGGTGATTCACCGGCTCAAGGGCAGTGAGCCGGGTAACCATCCGTTGCAGGCGGATGAGGTGGCGGCGCTGGTGGCTCTGCGGGCAGCCTACCCCGATAGCCCTTACCTGTTCCCCAATGAGCGCGGTGGCCCGATTACTCGGGCGGCGATCGCACGGATTGTGGAGCGGTGCGGTGAATTGGCGGAGTTGCCGCTACCGGCCCATGCCCACATGCTGCGTCATGCCTGCGGCTACCACTTGGCTAACCAGGGGCTCGATACTCGGCTGATTCAGGAGTGGCTGGGGCATCGGAGCATTGAGCACACGGTGCGCTATACCCGGCTCAACCCGGCCCGGTTTGAGCAGATTAGCTGGGTTTGAGGGGCGATGAGATAACTGACCGATGTAGAACCGATAGACATAACGGAATGGCGCTGAATTAAGGCGGCGGCCATGCCGACAACACCTCAGGACGCTAGCCTAGTCAGGCCACTGTAAGGAAACACCTATGCTCACCGGCGAGATTCGATCGCAAATTAACACCATCTGGGATGCCTTTTGGTCGGGGGGCATCTCGAACCCGCTGGAGGTGATTGAGCAGATTACCTACCTGCTGTTTTTGCGGCGGCTCGATGAGCTGCACACCCTGGAGGAAAACAAGGCAAACCGGACGAAGCAGCCGATGGAGCGGCAGGTTTTCCCGGCGGGGAATGACGCGAAGGGACGGCCTTACGACGAGTTGCGGTGGTCGCGCTTTAAGCATATGGAAGCGCGGGAGATGTATGAGGTGGTGGGTGAGCATGTGTTTCCGTTTTTGCGGACGGAGTTTTTGAGCAGCTATGGGGATGGCTCTACCTACGCCCAGCACATGCGGGATGCTCGCTTTACGATACCGACTCCGGCGTTGCTGGCGAAGGTGGTGGACTTGCTCGACCATGTGCCGATGGACGACCGCGATACCAAGGGTGATCTCTATGAGTACATGCTGGGGAAGATTGCCAGTGCGGGGCAGAATGGGCAGTTTCGCACGCCGCGCCACATCATTCAGCTGATGGTGGAGCTGACCCAGCCCACGCCGAAGGATGTGATTTGTGACCCGGCGAGTGGCACCTGTGGCTTTTTGGTGGCGGCGGGGGAGTATCTGCGGGAGCACCACCGAGAAATCTTTCAAGACCCCAAGCTGAAGGAACACTTCCACCACGGCATGTTCCACGGGTTTGATTTTGACGGCACGATGCTGCGGATTGGCAGTATGAATATGCTGCTGCACGGGGTTGAAAACCCAAATGTGGTGTACCGCGACTCGCTGGCTCAAGACCATTCGGGGGAGGAAGGAAAGTACACCCTGGTGCTGGCGAATCCGCCGTTTGCGGGGTCGTTAGATTACGAGAATACGGCCAAAGACCTACAGCAGATCGTTAAGACAAAAAAGACGGAGCTGCTGTTTTTGGCGCTGTTTTTGCGGCTGCTGAAGACGGGGGGACGGGCGGCGGTGATTGTGCCGGATGGGGTGATGTTTGGCTCATCAAAAGCGCACAAAGAGCTGCGGAAAATCTTAGTTGAAAACCAAAAGCTGGATGCGGTGATTAAGCTGCCGGGTGGGGTGTTTAAGCCCTATGCGGGGGTTTCGACGGCAATTTTGCTGTTTACCAAAACTGAGTCGGGTGGGACAGATCAGGTTTGGTTTTATGAGGTTGAGGCGGATGGCTGGAGCCTGGACGACAAGCGGCAGCCGCTGCTGTCGGAGGAAAAGCTAGGTGTAGCTCCGAAAATGCCTCTGGTAGATGAGGAACACGCTAAGAATAATTTGCCGGATATTTTGGCCCGTTGGCAGGAGCGGGATGGCCATGAGCGGGAGCGGCCTCGGACGGCGCAGAGTTTTTGTGTGCCGAAGGCGGAGATTTCTGAGGCGGGTTATGACTTGAGCCTAAACCGCTATAAGGAAGTGGTGCATGAGGAAGTGGAGCATGTACCGCCGAAGGAGATTTTGGTAACTCTGGCTGAAATTGAAACGAAGATTCAGAAGGGGATGCTGGAATTGAAGGAGATGCTGGAGGGAAAATGACCAAGGTCAAATTAGCTGAGATAACCCTTATCAACCCAACACTAGATAAGTTGGCTGATGAGAATCAACAAGTAGCTTTTGTACCAATGGCATCAGTGCTAGCAGATCCACCACAGGTGCAAGTGGCAGAGTCTCGCACTCTTTCATCGGTAAAGAGTGGCTTTAGTTACTTTCAAGATGGGGACATCTTAGTAGCTAAGATAACTCCCTGCTTTGAAAACGGGAAAATTGCACAAGCTCGTATCGAATTTCGGCATGGCTTTGGATCAACAGAATTCCATGTTGTTCGTCCCAAAGCCGATCAAATTGACGGGCGATATCTTCTTCATTTCCTTCGGCAAAACTATATTCGCCGTCAAGGTGAGCGCAGGATGACAGGCAGTGCAGGCCAGCGCCGAGTTCCAAAAGTATTTTTAGAATCCTTAGAAATTTATTTGCCATCGATCGCAGAACAAAAGCGTATTGCGGCAATTTTGGATAAGGCTGATGAACTGCGGGAGTTGCGGCGACAGGCATTGTGGGAATTGGATGCGATCGTGCAATCTATCTTCATCGAAATGTTCGGAGATCCAGTAAATAATCCAAAGCAATGGATCTTTAAGACTCTTGGTGATGTCCTGGATTTAATAACTTATGGTCTAACAGTACGCCCCAAGTACGTACAAGATGGTATTCCACTGATTTCTGCGAAAGAGATCAGAAGTGGGACTATAGATTTTGAAACAGCAGCAAAAATTTCTTTGCACGATTTCAACAATCTTTCTGATAAAGCTAAGCCTGTTGAGGGCGACATTTTGTTTTCAAAAACAGGTTCAATCGGGCACTGCGCACTGGTAAGTGAAAAGCGTTCTTTTGCCGTAACGCAAAATGCAGCCAGAATCAGTTTTAGACAGAATCTCGTAGATAAGAAGTATGCGCTTTATTACTTTAGAGAAGGCCGAATTCAATCTCTTGCGCAGAGTGCTGCTAAAGGGAATGCCGTGAAAGATCTTCAGCTAGGAAAGATGAAGGAATTTCCATTTCCAATGCCTCCTTTGCCTCTGCAACAAGAATTTGCCAAGCGGGTTGAGGTAATCGAACAGCTCAAAATCACTCACCGCGAATCTCTTGACCAACTCGATGCTCTCTTTGCCTCCCTCCAGCACCGCGCCTTTCGAGGAGAGCTATAAGAATGCGCGGTCGTCTTATTGATGCGTGGAAGTATACATGGTTTGAGCTTTGGGAACCTCTTGAACAACTAGAGATCTTCTCTGATGACGTTTATACGTCCCTATTTGAAGAGCTAGAAAAAGCTCTTTTAGAACGACTACACTACAAAGAAATATCCGCAATATTTGCTGAAAATATAGATGAACGAGCTCTGAAATCCCTTTTAGAAAGTGATGATATATATGAACCCCTGCTAAGGAATTCTGATCTCAGGAACGCCTATATCCAAGATCATGATAACGAGGAATTGGCCAGAGAAGGACTCAGAGTCTTTTCCAGAAAGGCTTTTCGGGAGAGAGTTTTTCTAAATACTGCTAATGATCCTTTATTAGCCAGAACGTTTATCCAAGAGCTATGCCCGCAGAAGCTTGCAGGCGACCCAGCGCTGGTGGTGTTTTTCCAAAATGCGAGTGATATATTTGCTGAGTATAGTGAAGAACTATGCAGTGATTACAGTCAGCGCCTTGATGAGTTTATCGCCTGTCACAACCTACGGTACAAGCTGCAACTCTCACCTTTTAGGCTTCAGCCTCATCTACCTGGAGTGTTTTCAGCACTGTTCTCAGAACTTTTAAGAGCTTCAGAAAACGATATTCACCTATTAGAGCTAGTAAAAGATTTTGAACATTCATTTAATGCGTTGAGTAGATCGCAACGAGAAGTTGACATGAAAACCTGCATAGGTAAGGCATGTAACCTAGTTGAGGGGTTGGGAATCTCACATCCAGAGCGAGAAAAAGCATCTACATTAGGAGCTCTTTGTAATAAGATTAGTTGTTGGCCCCATGAAAAACTTCAAGAGGCCGTAATTAACATTTATCATTTTTGCTGTGATTACCCTGGAATTCGTCATGGCGGCGATCCCTCTTCCAAGCTGAGACCTCTTGACTTGAGGGACTCTATAATTGTGCCTATTCTGCTCTTTGCAGCATCAAGCTATTTTTTAACCGAGCAAAATCTAACAGATATAATTGGAATTAATGCAGAGGATGTATGACAGTAAAGCCTCTCATCCAATTGTGCTCTGTGCTAGAGGAGCTCTGTAGCGTTACCTCCCTTCGAGGAAGATAAGACTATGAGTGCCATCCTGTCCGAATTTACCCTCGAAAACTTTAAGAGCTATCGCACCGGGCGGCTTCCCCTCGGCCCCCTCACCGTGCTCATTGGCGCAAACGCCTCCGGCAAAAGCAACGCCCTAGAAGGGCTGCGGTTTCTCTCCTGGCTAGCCCAGGGCCAAAAACTCACCAGCATTCAACACACCGTCAACGACGCCGATCGCATTGTGCGGGGGCGAGTCGAAGACCTCTGCCACCGGGGCGAATCCAGCTTTTCCGTCGGCTGCTCCCTGCAAGCCAGCGAATGGAATTATCTCTCCATGGCGCTTACCCTCCGAGATGGCGACCTACACATTAGTAGCGAGTCCATCACCAACACGACCAGTCAAGCCAAGCTCTACCAACTAGAACTTCCATCCCAAGGAGTAGGCACTGATGTCAGTGTGTCCTACTACAAATTTGCTCAAGGGCGAAGGCCCCACATTACTTGCAGCGATCAAATGGCGATCTTCGTACAGCTTGATAGCCCTGCCACCTTCAACGCTAAACACCAGCAGTCGCAACAGGTAATTCCAGCCACCGTGCGCGACTACCAGAGGGTGCTAGAGAACGTGCTGTTTCTTGACCCAGTCCCTGCCAGAATGCGGGAATACAGCTTCACCACCGAAAAACGGTTGCAGGGCGATGGTACTAACCTCTCCAGCGTGCTCTATCGGCTTTGGAACGAAGCAAAAGCTAACCAGCAAGCCATTTTAGATTTCATTCAAAGCCTGCCAGAGCAGGCCATCACCGGCATCGACTTTTTAACCGGGCCTCGGGGCGAAGTCATGGTGCAGTTGCAAGAATCCTTCGGGGCAACAGAGCGCTACTGTGAGGCGGCACTTCTCTCCGATGGAACGCTGCGGGTGCTAGCTATTGCGGCAGCCATGCTCTCAGCCACCGAAGGCAGTTTGGTGGTGATAGAAGAGATTGATAACGGTGTGCACCCCAGCCGGGCCGAGCATCTCTTGACCAGCATTCGGGCGATCGCTGAGCGGCGCAACCTGCGGGTGCTGCTCTCGACCCACAACCCAGCCCTCATGGATGCCCTCCCCGATGCCGCCCTTGGCGATGTCGTCTTTTGCTATCGCGACCCCCAGGACGGCAGTAGCTGTCTGGTCAAACTGGGCGAGATAGATGACTTCCCTGGGCTAGTATCCCAAGGGCCGCTGGGGCAGTTAGTCACCACTGGGGTGGTCGATCGGTTCATCAAGTCGCCCATCACTCCCCAAGAGCGCAAGCAACGGGCCATGGATTGGCTGGCTAGCCTCCAGAGCCAACCCGCATGAGCAGCGTTTGTTTGATCGATACCAGCATCTTCCTGAATCTGCTGGATGTCCCCTACTGCAACGAATCCAGACCAGAGATCACCAAGGATTTTGTGACGTTCGCGGAGGCTGGATGTAGCTTTTTGCTGCCCATGGCCACCATCTTAGAAACCGGCAACCACATTGCCCAAAATGGCGATGGTAACCTTCGGCGTGAAACGGCTCAGCGGTTTGTCCTGGCGATTAAGGGCGCATTCTCAGGAGCCGCCCCCTGGCGACCCGTGGTGTTTCCAGTGACCGATGAAATTCTGTCGTGGATTGACACATTTCCCGACTACGCCGGACGCAACAAAGCCCCCGACAAACCCGAAGGCACCAGCTTCGGCGATCTCACCATCATTCAGGAATTTGAAAAAGCCTGTGCCCGCTTTCCCATGAGCGAAGTGTTTATCTGGTCCCTCGACAGCGATCTTCAGAGCTACCGCCAAAATCCCTAGGTTCACCCAACGTTCTGTGCCAATTTACTGGGGAGAACAGGGATCTTTCGTGAAGAGAGTAAGGGTAGCTCAAGCCCCGTCTGCCCAATCTTGAAAAGCCTTGCTACGTTTAGGGAACGCTCTGCCTAGCGGCAGATATTGAGGCCAAAGATCACCCATGAGCATTCACTTCCAATTTCTCCAAACCGAGTGGCCTCAACTCTACGAAGCCGCCGCTAAGGCCGAGGGCTTTGTCTACCCCGACCCCCGTGCCGCGTGCTTCTACAGCCGCCGTGCCCTAGAGCTCGCCGTCACCTGGCTGTTTGAGTGCGATCGCAGCCTGCGCGAACCCTACAAAACCGACCTCAGCGCCTACCTGTTTGAGCCCAGCTTCAAAAGCCTCGTCGGCCCGACCCTCATCACCAAGCTCGACATCATTCGCCGCAACGGCAACCACGCCGTCCACAGCAACCGCGCCATTCGCGTCGAAGATGCGATCGCATCCCTCAGAGAACTCTTCCACTTTTGCTACTGGCTCGGGCGCAACTACGGCCTTAAACCCAGCGATAAACCCGCGCCCAAGGCTACCTTTAACCCTAACCAGCTGCCCAAAACCTCCCCAGTGCCACCCCAAACCGTGGCCCAGCTGCAACAACTAGCCGATCAGCTCGCCGCCAAAGATGAGCAACTCGCCAAAGCCAACACCGCCAACACCACCCTCCAAGCCGAAATCGAAGCGCTTCAAGCTGCGGTTGCCCAGGCCAAAGCTGAAAACGCTACACAACCTGATACCCACGACTACACCGAAGCCGAAACCCGCGACTACTTTATTGACCTGCTGCTCAAAGAATCTGGCTGGCCGCTGGATCAAGGGCGCGATCGGGAATATCCGGTTTGCGGCATGCCCAACACTACTGGCAACGGCTTTGTTGATTACGTGCTCTGGGGCAACGACGGCAAACCCCTAGGCCTGATAGAAGCCAAACGAACCAAACGAGACCCCCAAGTGGGGCAACAGCAGGCTCAACTCTACGCCGATTGCCTAGAGCAGCAATTTGGGCAACGCCCCGTCATCTTCTACACCAACGGCTATGAGCACTGGATGTGGGACGACACCAGTTACTCCCCCCGCCAAGTGCAGGGCTTTCTCAAAAAGACCGAACTGGAGCTGATTGTCCAGCGGCGCAGCACCAAGCGATCGCTCCTCACCGCCGAAATTGACCACAACATTGCCGGTCGCTACTACCAGACCCGAGCTATCCGTCGCATTTGCGAATCCTTTGAGCAGCACAACGAGCGTAAAGCCCTGCTGGTCATGGCCACCGGGGCCGGTAAAACGCGCACCGTGGTCGCCCTCTGCGAGCTACTCATGCGCTGCAACTGGGCCAAGCGCGTGCTGTTTCTAGCCGATCGTGTGGCGCTGGTGAACCAAGCCGCCAACGCATTTAAGGAATTTCTGCCCGCCTCTAGCCCCGTCAACTTGGTCACTGAAAAGAACGCCGAAGGCCGTGTCTACGTCTCCACCTACCCCACCATGATGGGGCTAATCAACAACGTGGGCGATGGCCAGCGTAAGTTTGGCGTCGGCCACTTTGACCTGGTGATCATCGACGAAGCCCACCGATCGGTCTACCAAAAGTACCGCGCCATTTTTGACTACTTCGATTCCTTCTTGGTCGGGCTCACCGCCACCCCCAGAGAAGAAATCGACTTCAACACCTACAAGCTGTTTGATCTTGAAACCCGCGTGCCCACCGACGTGTACACCCTAGAAGATGCCGTGCGCGATCGCTTCCTGGTGCCACCAAAAGCGGTCTCTGTGCCCCTCAAGTTCCAGCGCCAGGGCATCCACTACGATGAGCTGTCAGAGGAAGAAAAAGAACGCTGGGACGAGCTGGAATGGAATGAAGACGGCGATATTCCCGACAGCGTTGACCCCAGGGCCGTTAACGAGTGGCTGTTTAACACCGACACCGTAGACAAAGTGCTAGCCCACCTGATGACCCGTGGCCTTAAGGTCGAAGGGGGCGATCGCCTAGGCAAGACCATCATCTTTGCCAAAAACAATGACCACGCCAAGTTTATCTACGAGCGCTTTAACGCCAACTACCCTCACTACAACGGCGAATTTGCCCGCATCGTCACCTATAAAACCGAGTACGCTCAAGATCTGATCAACAAGTTCTCCCAAAAAGACCAATCTCCCCACATCGCCATTTCCGTCGATATGCTCGACACCGGCATCGACGTGCCGGAAGTCGTCAACCTGGTCCTGTTCAAGCTGGTGCGCTCCAAAACCAAATTCTGGCAAATGCTGGGGCGCGGTACTCGCCTCAAGCCTGAGCTATTTGGCCCCGGCCAAGACAAAGAATTTTTCTACTTATTCGACTACTGCCAAAACCTGGAATTCTTTCGCCAAAACCCAGAACCCACCGACGGTGCTCCCAGCAAATCCCTTCGCAAAAGCCTCTTTACCAAACGCCTAGAACTGCTCAGCGAACTCGATCAGCGCATCCCATCTGGTGCAGGTGTGGGGGAGCAACCCGGCAGCTACGGCGATACCCGGCTCGACCCAACTACTGAAGGGGAGATGAGACGGGCGATCGCCTCCCAGCTCCACAGTGAAGTTGCTGCCATGAACCTGGATAACTTCATCGTTCGCCCCCAGCGCCAACGGGTAGAAACCTACGCCGATCCCAAAGCGTGGGACACTCTACAACCCGAACAGATCCAAGAACTCGCCAACGACATCGCCGGACTCCCGTCCGAACTGCCCACCGAAAACGAAGAAGCCAAGCGGTTTGACCTGCTGCTGCTGGGCTTACAACTGGCTCGATTGAAGGCCGATCCAAAATTCGTAGCGCTGAGCTTGAAGGTACGTGCGATCGCCGCCGCCCTGGCCAAATACGATAACGTCCCCATGGTAGGCGAGCAGATGGAGCTGATTGAGGAGGTTCAGACTGATCTGTGGTGGCAGGATGTCACCATCCCCATGCTGGAGCGGGTACGGCGAAAGCTGCGATCGCTGGTTCGGCTGATTGAGAAAGTAGAGCGGCAACCAATCTACACCGACTTCACCGACGAGCTCGGTGACGAAACCATCATTGAGATGGAAGTCTTTAGCAACGCTGGCGACGACTTTGAGCGCTTCCGCGAAAAAGCTAGATACTTCCTGCGCGATCATAAAAATCACATCACCATCCACAGACTGCGCTTCAACGAGCCGCTCACCCCCACCGACCTCAGTGAGCTAGAGCGTATGCTGCTAGAGTCCGGTGTGGCCACGCCAGAGCACCTGGAACGCGCTAAAGCAGAAAGCCAGGGGCTAGGCTTATTTATTCGTTCCCTCGTCGGCCTCGACCAAGAAGCCGCTAAGCAAGCCTTTGGCGAGTTTCTTGCTGGTACTACCGCTTCAGCTAACCAAATTGAGTTCATCAACTTGATCATTGACCGGCTGACCCAGCAAGGCAGTATTGAGGTCGGTGATCTCTATGAATCCCCCTTCATCGATATCAACTCCCAAGGCCCCGACGGTATCTTTAACCCTGGCCAGATAGATTCCCTATTAACAGTCTTGGACAGAATGCGAGCTACAGCCGCCGCGTAATGAGAAGGTCAGATAGGCATCGCCGACGGCGGGGATATTCAATGTGCGATCGCGCTTCGGCATCTTGATACCCCCTACTTTGAATCCAATTTAACCCAGGTATTTTGACTTGCTCTTTTTTTAATTTCAGCAAGTCTAGTTTGTCGGGATAGCAAGGGTTTCAGAGAATCTAGGCAAAACCAGGCACCCGTATTGAGAATCTGATGCCCTTCTTGAGAATGTTAAGGGGCTGAATTTTCGTCTCTGGCTGACTTGGGAATTCTCTCGTAGCCGCCACGACTGTGGTGGGTGTAGCTACGTTGAGGCGATCGCTAGGGTCAGGGGTAGCCAGGAAATCTGGGAAAGTCTACTCAGGTTGATCGAAAAAGTCTACTGGCAGTTGATCAGGAAGGTTTACTGGCAGTTGATCAGGAAGGTTTACTGGCAGTTGATCAGGAAAGTCTACTGAGAGTTGATTAGGAAAGTCTACTGAGAGTTGATCGAAAAAGTCTACTGAGAGTTGATTGAAAAAGTCTACGCAGGTTGATCAGGAAAGTTTACTGAGAGTTGATCAGGAAGGTTTACTGGGAGTTAATCAGGAAGGTTTACTGAGAGTTAATCGGGAAGGTGAACTCAGAGTGAATCGGGAAGGTTTACTGGGAGTTAATCAGGAAGGTGAACTCAGAGTGAATCGGGAAGGTTTACTGGGAGTGAATCGGGAAGGTTTACTGAGAGTTAATCGGGAGGGTGAACTCAGAGTGAATCGGGAAGGTTTACTGAGAGTTAATCGGGAAGGTGAACTCAGAGTGAATCGAAAGTGAACTAGATTGGTGAATCGAGGGTGAACTAGAAAAGTGAATTGAGAGTGAATTGGTACGTGAAATTGGGGGTTGTAACTAGCTCGGTGACGCCACTTACCGCCATTGACCGCTTTTCCCCGCCAGGACTCCCTGCCTCTGCCTCCCTGGGCGTTATGGGGCGACACCGAGCGTTAGATGGCGCAGTAGCCCCAGCCGCGAGGGTGGCTACGCCCTGGGAGGGCTACGCATCCGAACCGTTCAGACACTACGCCATCCCTGGCGGGGCAAAACCCTCCTAAACCCCACAGGGCAATCGGTTTAGCGATTTCAGCCCCCATGCTTTGGTTCAGGGACTGCCTCACAATTCTTTACCCCAAACAATCGATTTGCAATATGGGGGAGATATTCGAGGGCTACTATCCAACCCATTGGTTTAGCGATTAGACGCTCCATGTTATCGATGTGCTCGGTCTCCGCCGCCCAGGGTGAAACCTACTACGAAAAAGACGACTACTACACCGCAGGCACCGACGCGGGCCACTCAACCGCTCGGTGGTATGGCCAGGGTGCAAACACCCTTGGACTCCAAGGCAAAGTTGAGCCAGAAGACTTCAAAGCCCTGCTCCACGGCACCGCCCCCAACGGTGAAAGCCTTCATGCCCGCGCCATCGATCCTACCCGTCACCGGGCCGCCACCGACTACACTTTTTCAGCCCCCAAGAGTGTTTCCATAGCCGGATTGGTGCAAGGGGATACGCGAGTGATCGCCGCCCATAACCAGGCCGTCGATACCGCCCTAGAGGTCTTGCAAAAGCGCTTTGCCCAGACCCGCATCAGCACCCCCGAAGGACGGCAGCGAGTGGTGACCGGCAACATCGTCGCGGCGGTGTTTCAACACGACAGTAGCCGTGAACTCGACCCGCAGCTGCACAGTCATTGCGTGGTGATGAACACTACCCAGCTGCCAGACGATGGAGCCTGGCGCAGCCTCAGTAATGAAGAAATTGTGGCCAATCAGATCCTGCTAGGAGAAATTTATCAGAACGAGTTAGCCTACCAATTGCGGCAGCTGGGCTACGAGATTGCCCCCCAGGGCAAAGGGCAATTTGAGCTGCATGACTACAGCCAAACGTTGCTCGGCACCTTCTCAACTCGCACCCGCCAAATTAAAGATTATCTCCAGCAGTGGCAGCAAAACCTGGACGAAACGCAGGGCAGTCCGCTCCATGCCAGCCAGAAAAAACAGGCGACCCTGCGCACCCGAAAACGCAAACAGGCCGTGCCCCGCGAGGTGCTGATGGCAGCCTGGCAGCAGCAGATTGGCGACCAAAACCTGACCCTGCCCGAGGTGCCCTATCAGGAGCGAGATCTTTCCACTGCCGCCCGCTATCAGGCAGACCAGATGGCTCGCGCAGGTACCGCCCATGCCTCGGAGCGAGAGTCAGTCTTCCGTCGAGGAAAAGTAGAACGCTTCGCCCTAGAACATGCCCTGGGTGAAATGCCCTTTGCGCTCTTGCACCAGGCGATCTCAACCCAGGGCGAACTGCTGTCAGTGGACGGGGTGAAAGACAAATACACCACCACCGCAGCGCTGCACCGAGAGCGAGACACCATTGAGCTGATGCACCAGGGGCAGCACCAGTGGGCACCAATTCTGAGCGAAGCCGAACTTCAGGAGCAGTTGCCGCAGTGGCCAACCTTGAGCATCGGTCAGCAGCGAGCGCTCACCCTGGCCCTGACCAGCAGCGATCAGATGTTGGCCTGGCAGGGCATGCCGGGCAGCGGCAAGACCTTTGTGTTGCAGGCCTTTAAGCAGAGCGCAGAAGCCCAGGGCTTTTCAGTGCGAGGGTTTGCCCCCAGCGCCGAAGCGGCCAACGTGCTGGGCAAAGAAGCCGGGATACCAACCGACACCGTGGCCAGCCTGCTGTACGCTCCCGATTCAGCACCTGAACAACGAGCAATCTGGGTGATTGACGAGGCTGGGCTACTCTCCGCCAAAGATGCCTACGGGCTTCTGAGCCTAGCTGTACAGCAGCAGGCTCGCGTCATTCTAGTGGGCGATACCCGCCAGCTCTCGGCAGTGGAGGCAGGCAACCCGTTTAAGAGCTTGCAGGCCGGAGGCATTCAAACTGCCTTTCTCGATGAGTCCCGACGACAAAAGACAGCGGCCCTGAAACAGGCCGTTAACCTGCTAGCCACTGACCAGACAGAAGCCGCCTTTCAAACCCTGGTCGAAGCGGGCGCGATTCAAACGATCCAATCGCCGGAGGCCCGCCTCCAGCAGGTGGCCACCGACTATCTGGCCCAGGGCGAGACAGAGCGCGACCAAACCCTGCTGCTCGCCGGAACCAACCAAGAACGCCTGGCCCTCACCGCCCTGATTCGCACAGGGCTCCAGGCCCAAGACCAGTTAGGCTCCGACGGCTTTACCCTGGCCTCCTTGCGGCGCAAAGACATGACCCAGGCCCAGGCAGGCTACGCCGCCCACTACGCCAGCGGCGACATTGTCATCCTGAACCAGTCCTACAAACGCCAGGGCCTGGTGAAGCAACAGCCGTACCAAGTCATCCAGGTCGATTCCCGCCGCAACCGACTCACCCTGGCCGATGAAGCCGGTCAAACCGTTGAAATTGACCCAACGGCCTGCCCCAGCAAGACGGTCTATACCCGCCAGGCGATCCCCGTTGCCGTGGGCGATCGCCTGCGCTGGACACGCAACGACCGAGCGCAAAATATCCGTAACGGGCAGGCCTTTACCCTGTCCGCCATCGATGCCCAAGGGCAGGCCGAGATCTACTATCCCGATGGCCGCCATGACTCGGTGGATCTAAACGGCTTGCAGTATGTCGATTACAGCCTGGTGAGCACCACCTACAGCGCCCAGGGCAAAACCGCCGACCGGGTGATGGTGCTGATGGATGCCACCACCAGCCAGGAGTCATTCTATGTGGCCGTGTCGCGGGCCAAGTACCAGCTTTCGCTTTACACCGCCGACCCAGATGAGCTGCTGCGCCAGGCGCAGCGATCCTCAGCCAAGGAGAACGTCAGCGACTATGTCCCGCTCTTTAATTTGGTGAACACCCATGGCCAGACCTCGGAAAGTACCCCCGCCACCGCCCCCTCAGCAGTGGGCAATCGAGATGCCGCCAGGGATCTTGGCCGAGGCGCTGGTGAGCGCGTTGCAGCAGGCTTTGCTACCACTCCAGCAGCAGATCGCGGGGCTCCAGCAGGACAACGCCCAGCTGCGCTCTCAGATCGAGGCCTTGGTGCGCCACCAGGCCCAATCGGAGCCGGTGCTGAGGCAGATGACCACCGAACACAGCCATCTCCAGCAGACCTTGAACGCATTGCTCAAGGGGCTAGAGCCTGGCAGCAGCAGCGACAGCTCCAGACAATTGCAGGCACTCTTATCAGCCTTGGTGACACAGTTGAACGCGTTAAATCAGCGGGTGAGCAGCAATCTCGATGGGCAGGAGCGATCGCTCGCCTTGCTCATCGAGATTGCTGCCTTGAACGACGACGCCAGCAGCGGGAGCAACGGGAGCGGGCCAACGCCGAGCAGATGATGTGGGCTGAACGCCTGGTGCAGGAGGTGAGCGGTATTCTGACGCTAGTCGAGTGGGATGACCTGTTCAAGCAAACTGATTCTGAAACCTGGGAGTTCAAAGGCCAACACCACTCGCTGTCGTTTTGCCAAGCGACCGACACGCTCTCCCTGGTGGCTCAGGATGGTCGCGGCGAGCTGCTCCGACTTCAGCGACACCAGGGAGCCTGGCAACCGCAGCTAGCCCAGGGCCTCACGGTAGAGGAT
>NZ_CP136515.1:0-51505 GCF_032813545.1 Nodosilinea sp. E11 | reverse complement strand
GAAATTACCCTGGAGCCTGAGCGGTTAGACAGAACCCTGCGCGATCGCCTGGTGGAGTTTTTTACCCAGGCCTTTCGGCGGCAGCCTGAAGAGCGCTTTGATAATGCCGAAGAGATGCTGCGGCGCTGGCGGCGCTGCTTTGAGGGCATCGACGAACCGGGCTCGCTGTTGGATACCGATGATGAGTCTTTCTTAGAAGACCTGCTGGCGGAAGCTACCTTCGCCACCCCCGTGGCCGATCTGGGTCTCGGCCCCCGCGCTACCAATGCTCTCGACCTGGCCAACCTGCTCACGGTAGAAGACCTATTGATAGCGCCACCTCGGCGGCTGGCCCGATTGCGCGGCGTTGGTCACCTGACCCGACGCGAAATCTTGGCGGCGGTTAAGATTTTGCGCCGTCGCCTGGGGCTACCGAGCGATGCGGGAGTGGACGATGAAGTCGTTGAGAACAATGCTGCCGTGGGCCAGCTCAGCGTTGACCTGCTGGTGCAGCGGCTGACCAAAATCAGCCCCCGGGAGGGCGAGTCGGTGCAGCGACTGCTAGGGGCGATGCTAGGACTGGAGGGCGATTTGGCCGACTCCTGGCCCAGCCAAGCGGATCTGGCCCGACACCTCAACCTGTCTCGCGCTCGGGTGAGCCAGGTGGTTAGCAAGTTTCAAAAGCGCTGGGCGAAGGAACCGGCCATCACCCAGTTGCGGCGCGACCTAGCCGATCTGCTGCGGCGGGCCAGCGGCGTGATGGCTCTGGAGGAACTAGCGGCGGCACTGCTGGTGGCTCGGGGCTCGGTGCAAGATGACCCCATTCGTACCCAGCGGGCGATCGCAGTGCTGCGGGCGGCGGTGGAGGTCGAGCGATCGCTGGCTAGCCCCCGTTTCTTTCTGCGGCGCGATGGCGATCGCATTTTGCTGGCCATCACCCCAGATCTGCTGAGCTATGGGCGGCAGTTGGGCGATGAGGCTGATCAACTTGCTGCCGCTGACCCGCTGGTTTCCCCCGAGCGATCGCTGGCGCAGCTCCAGGCGGTGCCGCCGCCGGTGGGCAGCCTGCTTCTGCCCGACAGTCGCCTGCTACGGCTAGCGGCGGCGGCTAGCCACCGAGCGGCCCTCTCTAGTCGGCAAGAGTTTTACCCTCGGGGTATGGAAGCCGAGCGGGCTCTGCGCCTGGCTCAGGGGGCGCTCTACGGCGTTAAGGTGCTCTCAGAGCGCCAGCTGCGCGAGCGGGTGAGCAGCCGCTACCCTGAGGCCCAGCCCCTGCCCGATCGCCCCCGCCTGGATGATCTGATGCAGGCGATCGCCCCCACCCTGGTGTGGAACCCTAGGGCCTACAGCGGCCAGGGCGGCTACGAAAGCCCTACCCGAGAGGGCAGCAGCATTGCCAGCAGTACGATCCTGAGCCGCCTGTCTACCACCCCTGGTGCCCCCGGCCCCCAAGAGATGACCCCCGAGCTGGCCGATGCCCGCCAGTTTGAGGAGCGCTTGCAGCGGGGCATTCAGTCGGGTTCGTTTTTGGCGTTGTTGGTCAGCCCCCAGCGCTACCAGCGGGCCAAGACTGAGCTAGCTGAGCGGTTTCCGGTGCAGGTGGTGGACTATGAGGGGCTGTTTTTAGACTGTCTGCGCCAGGTGGCCGACAAGGCCGAGGTGGTGTGGAGCAATGTGCTAGAGGCCGACGCCACCCCTAACGAGGGCAGCTGGAATAAGCTGATGCTGCTGGTAGGGCGAGCTATGCCCCTGGTGGAGGCGGAGCTGCTGAAGGCCGATCGCACCATTTTGCTGATCTATCCGGCGCTGTTGGCCCGTTATCAGCAGATGACTTTGCTAGAGCGCCTGCGCGAAAGCATTGGCCGCCCAGGTGGCATTCCAGGGCTGTGGGTGCTGGTGCCCAACGACCAGCAAGCCATGGTAGAAGGGCAGGCGGTGCCGCTGCTCAGCCCCGGCCAGCGCGCCCGCATTCCTGAGAAGTGGCTGCGCAACGGCCATCGCTCGGTGGCCACGCCCTCGGCGTCTCCCCCAGCGGCTTTGTAGGCTTGCGCCAATTGGTTACGATGGGGCAAAGAACCAATCGGCTCATACCTATGGAAGTCGCGTTTCCCAACGAATTGTTGGTTGCCCTACGGGAAGAACCCGAGGGCTTTCGCCAAAAAGTTTTGATCTATACCCTGGGCAAGCTCTACGAAATGGGCCGCATATCGGGCGGGTTTGGGGCGCAAATCTTGGGCTGCGATCGCTGGGAATTTTACCGCCTGCTGTCTGAAAACGGGTTTGCCGTCATCGACTACCCCGAAGATGAGCTGATGGCTGAGGCTGAGATAGCAGATTGGCCTTTACCTCCCCAGGTTGAATGAAGGCCATTATCAATGCTACGCCCCTAATTGCCCTATCGCTAACAGATCACCTTCAGCTACTCAACCAGCTTTTTGTCGAGGTTTACGTCCCTAAGTCGGTTTACGAGGAAGTTGTGATCCAAGGTCGGCAGCGCCCCGGCAGCGACGCTGTTCGCAAGGCTGATTGGCTGGTCATTCAGCAGCCTGTCCTCACGTCTCCCATCCCTGTAGCCTTGATGGGTCTGGATATCGGCGAGCAGGATGTGATTTTGCTGGGGCAAGAGCTGAAGGCCGATTGGCTCATTATCGACGAGCGCCTGGGGCGAAAAATTGCCCAGGCTATGGGCTTTCAGGTGAAAGGAACGCTGGGGCTACTCTTGTTGGCCTGCCAGGTTGGGCTGCTGACTAGGCAAGAGGCCGCGCAAATTGTAGACAGGTTAAGCCGTAGCTCTATTCGCCTTAGCCCTCGCTTACTGGCCTGGTTTAAGCAGCAACTCGATTAAACGTTGCCAAAACCTTACACTCTGGCCCTGGCGAACCGATCGCGCCTAGCATGGAGCCACAATGCCCTCACCCCTGCCCCTCTCCCCAGGGAGAGGGGCAGGGGTGAGGGCTCTAACTCACACGACACCGCTACCCCATGATTAACCGCCCCCGACTGCTGGCCGACCTGCAATCCCTGGTACGCAAGCTCGAAGCTGATCTGCAAGAGCGGATCGACTCTACAGAGGTGCCAGAGGTGGGGCAGCGGTTGCGGGGCGAATACGACCAGGCCAAACGGGCCGATCGCACAGCCCAAACCTTTAACCAATGGGCCGAGGATTACAAAACCCAGGTGGCGGTGGCCTGGGTGCTGAGCGCCACGTTTGCCCGCTTTTTAGAAGACAACGGCCTAGTCAGCCCGCCCCGGCTGTCGGGTCTGGGGGATGACCTGCAACGGGCTCGGGATGAGTACGAGTTGTACTTTAGCTTGCACCCCACCGAGACCGATCGCGAGTATCTGCTGGGGGTGTTTGGCGAGTTGGCCAAGCTGCCGGGGGCCAAGGAGGTGTTTGGCGAGGGCAATTTGCTGTGGCAGCACCCCACCTGGCTGAGTGGCGATGGGGCGAAGGCAATCCTGGCGTTTTTTCAAACCATTGACCCTGGTACGGGGTCAATGGTGCACGATTTTGCTGACCCAGGCTGGGATACGCGCTTTTTGGGCGATCTGTACCAAGACCTATCGGAGGCAGCGCGCAAGAAGTATGCACTGCTGCAAACGCCGATTTTTGTGGAGCAGTTTGTTTTAGACCGCACGCTAGACCCGGCTATTGATGAGTTTGGGTTGGATGCGGTGCGGATGATTGACCCGGCCTGTGGCAGTGGTCACTTTTTGCTGGGTTCGTTTGAGCGGTTGCTCGATCGCTGGCTGCGTAAGGAGCCGGGGACGAATGTGGAGGAGCTGGCGCGTAGGGCGCTGGAGGCGGTGCATGGGGTGGATGTGAACCCCTATGCGGTGGCCATTGCTCGGTTTCGGCTGTTGCTGGCGGCGATGAAGGCGACGAACCAGAAGGAGTTGAGAAATGCGCGGGCGTTTCCGCTGCATGTGGCCTGTGGGGATTCGCTGCTGCATGGGGAGGGGAGCCAACTGGTGCTGGGGGATTGGGCACCGATGGCGCACCATTTTGCCAGTGAGGATATTGCGGCGCTGAATCAGATTTTGCGGGCGGGGCATTACCATGCGGTGGTGGCGAACCCGCCGTATATTGTGCCGAGGGATAGTGCGCTAAATGGGGAATATCGCAGGCGCTACAGGGCTTGCCATCGGCAATACTCGCTGGCAGTGCCGTTTATGGAGCGCATTTTTCAGTTGGCGGTGCCGGGGAGCTACACGGGGCAAATTACGGCCAACAGCTTTATGAAGCGGGAGTTTGGCAAGAAGTTAATTGAGGTGTT
The DNA here is from genome assembly GCF_032813545.1 of Nodosilinea sp. E11. Lineage (NCBI taxonomy): Bacteria > Bacillati > Cyanobacteriota > Cyanophyceae > Nodosilineales > Nodosilineaceae > Nodosilinea > Nodosilinea sp. E11. The sequence goes on along the minus strand of NZ_CP136515.1, from coordinate 47,249 downwards.
TTTTCCGCAGGTAGATTTGACCCATGTGATTGATACCAGTGGGGCGTATATACCGGGTCACGGTACGCCAACGGTGATCTTGTTTGGCCGCAACCGGGCACCCGTGGCAAAGACGATTCGCACAGTTATGGGCATTCGGGGAGAGCCAAGCACGCCAGAAGACCCGACTCAGGGGTTGGTGTGGACGGCAATTTTAGACCAAGTGGATGTTAAGGATTCTGAGAGTGAGTTTGTCAGTGTGGCAGATTCACAGAGAGATTTATTTCATCAGCATCCTTGGTCGATTGGTGGTGGTGGGGCAAGTGAATTGAAGGAATGGCTAGATCAGAGTAAAACTAAAGCACTCTCTGAGGTAATACAAGAAGTAGGTTTTGGCGCTGTTACCCGTGAAGATGATGTGTTTTTAGTAGGACAGGATTCTGCCCTCCGAAAAGAAGTCGCGCCTCAATATATTCGTCCGTTGGTTGCCGGAGAGGAAATTCGAGACTGGGCTATTCCTGAAACGACAGGGGCATTATGGCCGTATGAAAAATCTTCTCTTACTGTCAAAGAATCTCAGACTTTAAGTCGATTTCTTTGGCTATGGAAAAGGCAGTTATCAAGTCGTGTTGCTTATGGCTTAAGCCAACTTGAAAGAGGTCTGGCTTGGTTTGAGTACTCCATGTTTTTCACAAAGAGATTTCAAACACCTCTATCGATTGCATTTGCCTTTGTCGCCACCCATAATCACTTTGTTCTAGATCGCGGCGGCAAAGTCTTCAACCGTTCAGCCCCTGTCATAAAGCTGCCTGCCACCGCCACCGAAGACGACCACCTCGCCCTGCTGGGGTTGCTCAATAGTTCCACCGCCTGCTTCTGGATGAAACAGGTTTTCTTTCCAAAAGGTGGTGATCAGGTTGGTAGCGAAGGCGCACGTATTCGCAAAACTTTATGGGATGAGCGATACGAGTTTGCGGGGACTGGCTTACAAGATTTTCCGGTTGTGTCGCAAAAGCCGTTAGATAAAGCAAAAAAACTTGATCAGCTTGCCGCACAACTCACCCAGCATTCTCCTGCTTCTATCCTGCAAGGTAAGATCAAAGATTTAGAGCAAACATTAGAGACTAGCCGTAAGACCTGGGAGAAAACCCTGAGTCAAATGATTGCCCTGCAAGAAGAATTAGATTGGGAATGTTACTCACTATATAAACTTGTAGATAAGCCATTAACCTATGAGCAAGCAGTTCTACCACTTGATCTAGGTCAAAGAGCTTTTGAAATCATCCTAGCTCGTAAAATCGCAGCGGGGAAACTCCAAATTGCCTGGTTTGAGCGCCATCGCTCCACCCCCATTACCGAACTCCCCGCCCACTGGCCCGATGACTACAAACAACTGATCGAGCGCCGCATTCACCTCATCGAAACCGACAAAAACATCGGCCTCATCGAACAGCCCGAATACAAACGCCGCTGGAATACCGAACCCTGGGAGTCGCAGCTAGAGCGGGCCTTGCAGAACTGGCTGCTCAACCGGCTAGAGAGCTACTTCGACCTCGATGGCCGCATGAACGACGCTGGCACCCCCACCGCCAAACTCCCCGAACCCGCTCTCATCTCCACCGCCAAACTCGCCGACTTCGCCCGCCAAGACCCCGACTTCATCCAAGTCGGCGAACTCTACACCCACAACCCCGCCTTTGACGTGCTCACCCTCGTCAACACCCTGGTCGAATCCGAATCCGTCCCCCTGCTGCCCGTGCTGCGCTACAAAGCCACCGGCCAGCGCAAACGCCAAGACTGGCAACAGACCTGGGCCTTACAGCGCCAAGAAGATGCCATAGATGCCCGCACCCAACACCCCAAAGACCACCCCGACTACCTCGACACCACCGCCGCCAACCGCCTCAAAGCCCAGCAAATCGGCGACATCCCCGTCCCCCCCAAGTACACCAGCACCGACTTCCTCAAACCCCACTACTGGAAACTGCGCGGCAAACTCGACGTGCCCAAAGAGCGCTGGGTCAGCTTTCCCCACTGCGCCGGCCCCGATGGTCAACCCGTCATCGCCTGGGCTGGCTACAACCACCTCCAACTCGCCCTCGCCCTCAGCGCCTACTTCGTCTATATCAAAGAAGACGTCGGCGGCCACGAAGACCCCCGCCTCATTCCCCTCCTCGCAGGCCTGATCGAACTCCTGCCCTGGCTGCACCAGTGGCACAACGACCTCGACCCCGCCTACGGCCTCAAAATGGGCGACTACATCGAAAGCTTTATTCAAGACGAAGCCCGCCAACTCAACCTTACCCCCGACGACCTCACCGCCTGGCAACCCCCCAAAACCCCCACCCGCCGCCGAAAATAACCGTAGCGATTATCTTCTTTGTCAAGCTCATCCTGCTATGCGATTAGCCTCGGCGGGATGGCAGCGGAAATCAAGCCAGGAGCCCTGCCTGCATCAGACAGAGTCTTGCTGTTCCTTATGTGGCGGCGGGCAGGGAGCAAGCCGGAGCCTGCCAGAGGGTGTCATGTTCTACCATGGCATTGAGAATAATCACCAGTTTGTGCATGCAGGCCACCAGGGCAACCTTTTTGAGTTTTCCCCGCTGCAGCAGGCGCTGGTAGTAATCGCGAATGACCGGATTATGGCGAGTGGCGACTAACGCGGCCATGTAGAGGCCTGTGCGCACGGTGGCTCGACCGCCGCTAATCATCCGCTTACCCCGCATCTGGCCGCTATCGCGGTTGAACGGGGCGAGGCCACACAAGCTGGCTAGGCGCTTCGCTGAGATCTGTCCTAACTCGGGGAGTGAGGCCAAGAGGAGCCCCGTCGTCACAGCCCCAATACCCGGCACACTGGTGAGGATCTCGCGGGTGCGCTGCCACTGATCGCTCTGGGCGATGAGCTGCTCAATCTGGGTATCGAGGTCTTGGATCTGTTGCTTGAGCCAGTCAATATGCTGCTCAATGCTCTGACCCGTCCTGGCTCGTGCTGAGCGTTGCCGGGCTTTTTCGGCACTCATCATCTCGACGAGTTGCTGCCGTCGCGTGACGAGGTCTTGAAGGTGTTGACTGGCCTCACTCGCCATCGCCCGTACCTCTGGACGGATGGCATCGGCAAAGTGAGCCAACACCTCGGCATCAATTTTGTCTGTTTTAGCCATGCGCCCCGTGGCCCGGGCAAAATCACGCACTTGACGTGGATTCACCACAACGGCGGGCCAGCCCTCCGCCATCAACGTTCGCGCCGCCAGGGCTTGATAGCCCCCGGTCGCTTCCAGCACAATCAGACTCGTCTCGCGACGAAACGCCGTTAACGCCTGTAGCAACTCTCTTAAACCAGAGTCACTGTTGGCCACCTGAACGCTTAATCCAAGTGGACGGACGTACACATCTAAGGTGCGCTTGGATACGTCAATGCCAACCCATTGATGCGCTTGTGATAGTTCAGTCATGGTTGTATCCACCCGTGTAGGAGGTTAATCTGACATCACTCGTCCTTGCTCGATACGGAGTCTAAGCTCCTGGCGATTTTGCGAGTTAACTTCAGAGGTGTGCAGCGACCCATGCTACGTTCGGTTTTGGACAACCTAGGGTGGGACGGTCTGCCACACACCTCTAAAGATACAAGGGTGGGCACTGCCCACCATCTACCCTTGCCCCAACTACCAACCCATCACCATCCTAAAAAGCTACGAAGCCATCTACGAAAACGGCCAGGTCACATGGCTGACTGACCAGCCCAACCTCACCACCGCCCGCATCATCGTCACCGTTATAGAAGAACCCCTCGCTCGCCCCCGCCGCAGCGCCCCCGCCACCATTGCGGGCAAAGCCAAAACCCTAGGCGACTTGGTTAGCCCCATCGTGACCGAAGACGACTGGGAGTGTTTGAGGTGATCGTACTCGACACCCATATCTGGTTTTGGTTCATCAACCAAGACTTTGAACGCTTTCCAGCCCCCTGGCGCGATGCCATCGAAACAACAGACTAAGTCGGTATCTCCCCCGTATCTTGTTACGAAATCGCCCTGGTTGCGTCATAACAAGGCATCCTACCCATACAAAAAAGGCTCAAACCATAACGGCTTGAGCCCTTAGCTTGGTTAAATGAGCAGTTCTACAGCAAGGCCAGCAGAGCTGCAACCGTAAGAAAACCAGCAAAAACGCCCCCGGCGGATCCAACACCGCCCTCTGACACATCATTGCGAAAACCACATTGATGGTCAATACAGACATAAGTACTATCGCCATGTAAAACAATAGACTTTTTGCCGCATCGGGGGCAGACCAATCCCTCTTCAGGACGAAGACGATACTCAGATAGCACCATACAAAGTCTCCTTTAGTAGACGTAGACAGCTAATACCCTCACAAAACAACCCTAACATAGTTTCCCTAAAATTCTTTAGGGTAAATTTCTTGTGCTCATTTCTTTACACTTATTGATTTAGGCTTTATGATTTATGGAAGATCCTTTAGGTAAGAGATGTTAGTATTCTCTTGCAGGATCCAAAGTGTGCGAGGTTTTCAATGAATTGGGAGTACAGGCCGAAAATTGCGAGTCTGCGAGAAGCCAAGAAACTCACTCAGTTAGAGCTAGCTCAGATAGTAGGAGTCACTGAAACCACCATCGCTAACTGGGAAAAAGGCAGGAGCGGCACAGAGTGGCTTGATCGGTTAATTCGCCTATGTGCCGCCCTCGAATGCACCCCAGAAGATTTGCTGAGCTACATTCCCCAAACCCAAGACGAAGGGGCTTTCAGCGAAATGGTGCGACTGATAGAAGAGGGGCACCAGCGTCAAAGACAATCCTCTAGCGACGGGTCTCAAGACCTTAGCCCAGAGGCGATCGATCAAATCTCAACAGAAGGAGGGAAATTTTCTGACATCGTGAAGCTAATTGAGGCCGGACACCAAGCACAGGCCCAGCGGTCGATATGGCATGCCATACCTGCCCCGGCAACAGGGTCATCCAAAAATAAAGCTGGTATAAGGGGTGTATCTAAGCCGTAGTGCAGTTCTCTCCTGGTTAAACAACTAGCAAAACGCTTGCTGATAACTGGTCATCCAGTTACGCAAACGTCACAAACGTGCTCAGGGTGTCACATAAGATCAGCATTTACCCAAGCCAGGAGTACCTATGAAAGCTCTGGTTCACTATCAAAATATTCTCAATAGCGTGTTTCGCTTTGGCACTAGACAGCCTTTAGAGCTTATGGACAGGCTTTGGGAAAACATAAGAACTAGTGGGTTAGAGGTTTATATCTCTAGCCGAGGGCTAGACACTATTTGGCGAGAAGTCTCTAGCCACAGTGGCATAGATGTTGCCAACAGAGTCAGAGCTAATATTGAGGATGCCTTGCGGATCTGCCCTCCGGTCAGCCTTCAGCAGGTGAGAGACTTTGCTCACCGCTATGGTGGGAATAGCTATGAAGAGGCGCTAGAAATTTACAGCGCCTTTTTAATATCAGCTCAATGTATTCTCTCTAGCTCTCCTCAGGCCTTCCGCTCTTTTGACTTAACGGAGATACCTTTAAGTCAAAACTCCGACCTATCCTTTTTGCGGAATTATAGAGCTCCAAACTCCTTACCTGTCCTCTTGATTGGTGACCTATCAAACATCTGGTTTCTAGCTAGTTATGTAGGCTCAAATAGCAATCTATCGTCAGTTAACCTTAAACAATGGTTTCAGGGTAATAGATTTGAGCATGGCTGGTGCCCAGTTGAGGAACTCAATATTGAATCGTGTGTCAAGCCTGCCTATAGGTTTAGAAATGTCCGCCGAGGTAAAATAATTTCTTTAGGCTCATCAGAGCAACAAGGGCTTGATTCAGTTGCTTTAATAGTCGCAGTGAGCAACCCCTTAAGAGAGTTTAATGTCACGATAGAGCTCATCTCAACAAATGTCGGTGATATCCTACCAGACTTCCTTAAGCTAGAGGTTTTAGATGCTGACGGCAAATGCGTTGAACAAGAGATTTCAAATCGTGATTCTGCGATTTTTATGGAAATAGAAGGCGCAGAATCTGAGCCCTTTAGCATTCAGATTAGCTACAAAAACTTTGTACATCAGGAAAACTTCTTGCTCTAGCTTATTACTTCAGTGATTGCAGGTATTCAAATGAACAAGCGAGTTGTTTTAAGACTAAACTACCAGTTGATTGAGAATAGATACCTAGCAGTTGCAGAAATTGGCAACGAAGGAGAATCTCCCTCCGTTGAAATTCAGGGCTGGCTACCTGCCTTATCCAATCACTTTCTCAAAATGCTTGAAGACTGGAGAATAGCCTTCAGTAATCTAGACCTCAAAAAGAGACTCAAAGTAAAGAAGGTCTCTGTGGGGAAAGTTCCCTCATATCAATATATTCAACCATATGTAAATATAAGCAGTCAGAAAGTCTCCTGGAATGAAACATGTGAAGATCTAGCTTCAAAATTAAGCAGCGAAATGAATGCATGGCTCAACTCGCAAGGTTTTTGCAGAATAAAAGAAAAAATTCAGCAAGAATTAAAATTTAATGAGAATCTGCAAATAATTATTCGCGCGGATGACGCATCAATATGCAGATTACCGTGGAATTGTTGGGAATTTTTGGCGAAAAATTCAAACTCAGAGATTTCTTTTAGTCTTGCCAGTGAGAGTTATAAAAGCACTCCCTCAAGGCAGTTTAGTCATTTAGAGGGTTTGAAAATACTAGCTGTTATGGGTGACAATGAAGGTCTTGATTTAGATCGGGATAGGCAGATTTTAGAGAATCAACTTTTCGAAAAATTTAGTGTATTTTTACAGGTGTTACAGCCTTCTTCAGAAGAACTGAAAAAAGAGCTGAAAAATGGTTCATGGGATATGCTATTTTTCTCAGGCCACAGCGAGACACTCAATGGCGAGGGAGTCATCTATCTAAGAAATGGTGAGTCTGTTTATTTATCTGGATTGGCATCTAGTTTTAGTGAGGCAATATCAAAAGGCCTTAAACTAGCTATCTTTAACTCCTGCGATGGTATAGGGATTGCAAAAAGTGTCCAAGACTTGCAAATTCCTCAAGCTATTGTTATGCGTGAGCTCGTCCCAGACAAGGTGGCGCATGATTTTCTGTCAGCTTATGTTGAAGGTATTCAGAACCTTAACAGCGATTCTCCTCTATACCTTGCGGAAAGGTATGCCAGAGACAAAATTAAGCACAGTCTTCCCTGTGCTGATTGGTTGCCTGTAATATTTCAAAATCATAAGGACATTTCCCCAGTTAGAGGGATGGTGGAAAGACCAATTTCTCAGTCGAGCATTGATAATAAAATAAGTTTATACGAAAAAATCGGCATTACTCCCGAAATTCAATTTGGTGAGAATATTAACCGTGATAAAGAATTCAAAGTTACCGTTATTGATCCCTTGGGTGAAAGTTCAGTTGGCAAAATTAAATATAAGGGTGTGCTATGGAAAGCAAGAGTCTTCCCACTTGTAAGTTATGGTAAAATTGGGCCAATATTTCCTGGAGATGAAGTCTGCGTAGTTGCCCGAGAAGGCGGCGTCTGCCTAGTTCTTCCCAAGCATCTAGCTCATTCGGATTTATTTAATAAGAGTAAGAAGGAAATAGAATTAGGCATCAAAAGAGAGCAGGTGAAAAATCATAAAATATCTAGATTTAAGCACTTTGCAGGTACTTTAAAGTCTCTTTCTAACGTTTTTAGATTATTTCAGTGACTTAAGTGTGGTAGAAATGCTCACCTCAATTTTGAGGGTTCAAATTCTCTATGTGAGGCAGCTTTAAACAACTCTTCAGAGCTTGCACAAGGTAATGTATCTGACTCTACTCAAGCCCAGCCATAGCAAAAGACCTAAAATCCATACCAGCCTCAGCCATTTGCTCAATGCTGGTGCGCACAGGGATTGTCAAATCTTTGCTGCTGTATTTTGGCTATTCTGCAACTTCAATCAACCTTTACCGTAATCCCCTGTGACCCTTTTACATTGGCTAGCTATGCTGTATGTCTGTTCATGCTCAAGCCCAGCACCCTAAAGCCTCAAAAGGTTACGTTTTCTCTAGAGAGAGGCATATTTAAGGGGGAAGCTGTTCTAGAGCCCGGCGAGACACCCCTATGACCTTGATCAAAGACCTGATCGACATCCCCGATCGCATTCAAACGGGTGACTTTGTCCTGCGCCTCACCGAAGGGGTCAACCAGGTTGAGCAAACCCTGGCTCAGTACGTGGTCACCCCCGAGCTGAAAGACTGCTTCGACAACGCCCTCAGCTTTATCCGCAGTGCCCTGCAAAGCAACAGCAGCAAAGCCAGCTACCTGCACGGCAGCTTTGGCAGCGGCAAAAGCCACTTTATGGCGGTGCTCAACCTCATTCTCCAAGGTATTCCAGAGGCTAGAGGCATCAAAGAGCTGGCCCCCGCGATCGCCAAACACAACGAATGGATCGCCGGTAAAAAATTTCTGCTGGTGCCCTACCACATGATTGGGGCCACCAGCATGGAGTCAGGCATCTTGGGGGGCTATGTAGACTACGTGCGGCGCACCCACCCCGACGCGCCGATTCCTGGGGTGTATCAGGCCGAAGGTTTGTTTGAGGATGCCCAAAAGCTGCGCGCTAGCATGGGCGATGATGCGTTTTTTCAAGCCTTGAGTCAGGCCGATCCTGATGGTGGTACTGGCTGGGGTAAATTGGAAGGGAGTTGGGATGCTCAGCGCTTCCAAGCAGCAATTGCAACTCCACCAATGCCTACGGATGAGGGGGAGCGATCCAGGATTACCCTTGATGAAAAGATAAAACTGCAAGAGCGACAACGATTAGTCGGGTCTCTAGTTGGCAGCTTTTTTTCAACCTATCAAAATGTTGCGGTTGGAGAGCAAGAGAACTTTGTCTCTCTCGATCAGGGACTGTCTATCATCAGTCGCCACGCCCATAACCTGGGCTACGATGCGCTGATTTTGTTCTTAGACGAGCTGATCCTGTGGTTGGCCAGCCGTGCTACCGACATCAACTTCATCCACCGCGAGGGGCAAAAGCTAGCCAAACTGGTCGAAGCCCAGATGGCCGACCGCCCCATCCCCATCATTAGCTTTGTCGCCCGCCAGCGCGACCTCAGTGAGCTGATTGGCGACGGCATTCCCGGTGCCGAACGGCTCAACTTTAGCGACGCCCTGCGCCACTGGGAAGGCCGCTTTCACCGCATTACCCTAGAAGACCGCAACCTGCCTGCGATCGCCGAAAAGCGAGTGCTCAAGTGCAAAACTCCCGCTGCCCGCGAGCAGCTTGACGCTTCCTTTGAGCAGGCCACCCAGGTGCGCGAAGCCGTGATGAACGTGCTGCTCACCCGCGAGGGCGATCGCGAGATGTTTCGCCAGGTCTACCCCTTTAGCCCGGCCCTGGTGCAAACCCTAATTGCTGTCTCCAGCGTGCTTCAGCGCGAGCGCACCGCACTCAAGCTGATGATGCAGTTGCTGGTCACCCATCGCGAGACCCTGTCCCTGGGCGATATTATCCCCGTCGGCGACCTATTCGACGAGGTGGCCCACGGCGACGAAGCCTTTAGCCCCGACATGGCCCTCCACTTCGACAACGCCAAACGCCTCTACCACCTCAAGCTGCTGCCCCTGCTGGAAAGAGAGTACGGCAACCGAGACGACCTAGCCCAGATGCCCCTCAATGACCCCAAACGAGTCGGTTTTCGCAACGACGACCGCCTGGTCAAAACCCTTCTGCTGTCGGCCCTAGTGCCCGAGGTCGAGTCGCTCCGGGGGCTCAACGCCGAGCGGTTAGCAGCCCTCAACCATGGCACCATTCGCACGCCCATCCCTGGTCGTGAAGCGGGTGAAGTGCTGCGCCGCTGCCGCGCCTGGGCTGGTAGCGTAGGCGAAATTCGGGTGGGCGAGGAAAACAGCACCAACCCCACGATCACGGTGCAGCTTACTGGGGTCGATACCGACAGCATTTTGCGCCAGGCCGAGGGCATCGACAATCGCGGCAACCGCATTCGTCTAGTGCGATCGATGGTGTTTGCCCAGATCGGCATCAGCGGCGATGAAACCGAATGCACCTACGACTTTGTTTGGAAAAACACCAAACGCTCCTGCGTGGTGCTGTTCATGAATATCCGTGAGTCAGAGGCCTATCTACCCAATCTGCTAGAAGACCGCTGGAAGCTGATTATTGACTTCCCCTTTGATGAGGGCAACCACGGCCCCAGCAGTGATTGGGCCTGCATCCAGAACTATCTCAGCGCCTACCCCGAAGGCACCCAAACCCTGTGCTGGATTCCGCAATTCTTTAGCGCTGATGTCAAAAATGACCTGGGTAAACTGGTGATTCTAGAGCACATTTTGACGGGCGATCGCATTGCCGATTACACTGCTCAGCTCTCTCCCCAAGACCGCCAAACCGCCAAAACCCTGCTCGAAAACCAGCGCAGCATCCTGCGGCAGCAGTTCCAAAATCACTTATACGCGGTCTATGGCATCAGCAACAGCTTCCCCAACACCATCGACCAAACCCACAGCCTAGAGGCTAGCCAGCAGTTTGTTTCGCTCAAACCTGGCTTTGAGCTCAGGCCCCCCACCGCCGCCAACCTAGGGACGGCCCTAACTGCCCTGCTAGACCAAGCCCTAGGGTACGAATTTCCGGCTGCGCCTGCCTTTGAGGCCGACGTTAACCGCCTCGGCAACTTAGAAAAGGTCTTGTCTGTGGCTAGCCAGGCCGCCCAAGACCCCCAGGGCCGAGCCGAAGTAGACCGGGCGCTACGCGGTCTGGTGCGGCAAATTGCCAACCCCCTCCTGCTGGGGGAAATGGGGGCAGACGCCACCCATTTTGTCTTGGGCCAACATTGGAAAAACCATTTTCTGCGCAAGAGTGCAGAAGCGGGCGGGGCCATTCAGGTGGGGCAACTGCGGCGTTGGATCAACGAACCCAAGCCCATGGGGCTACCAACCGAGGTGCAGAACCTGGTGATTTTGGTCTATGCCCAGCAGACGGGGCGATCATTCTACCGCCACCATGTTGCCATTGACCCCAGCCTCAAAGCGCTGCCAGACGACTGCGAACTGCGCGAACAAAAGCTCCCTGATGCGACCCAGTGGAAAACAGCCGTTGACCTGGCCAGGGATATCTTTCACCTCTCTATTTCTCCCCTCTGCAAAGCCAGCACCGTGGATGAACTGGTGAGTAAGGTGAAGGCTGAAACCGACAAAACGGTAGAGAGTTGTCGAGACTATGCCACCAAGCTGCAAGCGGCATTGAGCCAGTTTGAGCTGCCTGCCGAGGGCGATCGCCTCACCACCGCCAAAGCCACAGCGGCCCTAGTAGAACGTCTCCACGCCAAGCCCACCGACGAGATCATTGCTACCCTGGCCCAGGCCGAGATTGCCACTACCGCGACAGCCATGGGCGAATGTTTGAGCAAAGCCAACAGTTTGGTCAGCATCCTAGATCAAGCTAGCTGGGATATTTATATGGCCATTCAGGCCCTCACCGATGACCGCCATAGCCCTGCCCAAGCTATCTTGGCCGAGGTCAGGCAAGCCCTTACCCGCGATGAACATGTGCTTGCCCTAGGCAGTGCTTTGAAGCAAGCTCAAGCGGCAGCGGTGCAGCTCCTGTCTCGGCCCGTAGCACCACCGCCCAGGCCGCCTGAAATACCGTCGCCGTTGCCTTCAGATCCCTTTGCTGATCCTCCAGAGCTTAATCGCCACAAAGGTAAGCAGGTGATCGATCAAGGTTCAGCGGCCAACCTGGACGTTAAATCGGCTCAAGACCGTATCGTAGAGTTGAGCAAAGCACTCAGTGCAGGGCAAACCCTGAGCCTGAGCCTGAGCTGGATTATCGAAGAAGGCAAAGCCGATTAGTGACTACCCCTGTCCCCACATTCAGCCAAATCAAAGCCCAGGTGGCGGCGATTCAGCAAAAAGCTTCATCCTCCTATGCCGCCATTGGCATTCATGCTTTGGGGCGATGGACAGGGGCACACCAGCAAGAAGACAACGGCCATCGATATCTGATTTACCAGTGTGACTCTCCCCTGGCTTTTCGCCTGGCTCTGCGTGACCCTGTCGAGGAGACGGCGGTCAAAGTCCTAATCACCAGCCTGGACGAGCAAAGCCTCGATCAAGACATCCTGCTTCGATTGGCTAAATCTACGCTTTTTCCCATTAATAGCTGGCAGATTGCCAAGTCTCTGTTTGGGGCCACCACCGTTGATCCACGGTTGCTCCAGCACCGCTGGATGGCCGACACGCTCTTGGAATGGATGCCTGCCGGAGACTACCCCATCGTCAACGGTGGGTTTTTAGACGCCGAAACGGTATGGCCTATCTTACTGCGCCAAGGCATTGGCCTGGCGACTCCCCGGCCTGACTTGCTGGCCCTACTGGAATGGTCTACAAACCCCGATAATGTAGCCCAATACCAGAGCGCTAGCCCCGAGTTTAGGGTCGCTGCTGTCGATTGGCTGGGTGAGGTGGCTGGTGCAACAGCCAAGACTCTGCTGACCTGTGTAGAAGCCTGCGATCGCGCCGATACCGTGCCCGTGGGTCTGGCCGCTGAGGTCATTTTCAACCCTGCCCTAGGTCATCAGCTCGATAAGGCCAAAGGCAAACTAGAAGAACGTTTCCTCAAGGGCACTTCTCCCCCACCGGCCAACCTAGAGCAGTGGAGTCAAGCCGCCGTGCAGCTGGTGCGATCAGCCGTCATCCCCGCTGCGCAACAAGTTCACCTGGTGCAGCGGGCAGACGAGATTTTGACAGAATTCGGGGCAGAGCCCTTGGCTCACCTAAGCACGACTTCAGAAATGGGTTTTGCCCAACGACTAGCCCAGTTTGGGCAAGGTCTGATCCAGCTTCTTGCCTCCCCCACTGCCAGCACTATAGAGACCTTAACCACCGCCTATAAGTCGATTCAAACCCACCGGCAAGCAGGGCAAGCTCAGCACCAACGGCGGCTGGAAAAGGCCGCTATGGCGATGCGGCTAGCTCGCTGGCTAGTACAAGAAACCACTACCCCAGCGCCTTTACCCCAAGATTTAGAGCAGGCGGTTCAGCACCATCTGCTGGAAGGCGGGTTTCTCGACTGGGCCAGACTATCGCTGCGATCGGGTGACCCCATTGGCGAGCTATCAGCGGCCTATCAAAAGCTGTTTGGCCGGGTTACCACCGCCCGAGAGACCCAAAGTCATCATTTCGCCAAGCTACTGCAAAACTGGGTCGAGCTGGGTTCAGGGCACAATGGGTTTCTCCCCATTGAAACCATCTTAGATACCGTCGTTGCTCCCCTCGCCAGCCAGGGGCCTGTACTGGCGATCGTGCTGGACGGTATGAGTATTGCCGTTGGGCGAGAACTCATGGCTAGCCTCCAGGCCGCCGACTGGGTCGCCATCACTCCCCCTGGGCAGACCGCTGCCATTATGGCCGGGCTAGCGACTATTCCTTCCCTTACCGAAACCTCACGCACTAGCTTACTCTGTGGCCACCTCACCACCGGCGACCAAGCCCTAGAGAAAAGGCAATTTACGGCCCACAGCGCCTTGCTCAAGGCCTGTCGTACCAGACATCCACCCCTGTTGTTCCACAAAGGGGCCTTGCAAGATGGCGATGATGCTGGGCTCACAGCCTCCATTCGAGAGGCCATTAACAACCTGCAAAACCGCGTGATTGGCGTCGTGATCAATGCGGTAGATGACTACCTTGCTAAAGGGGAGCAAATTGATGTGCGCTGGACTCCCCAAGAGATTAAAGTACTGCCTGGGCTGCTCCACGAAGCCAAAATGGCCGGTCGCTGGGTGATTCTCCTCAGCGATCATGGCCACGTGCTTGACTCTGGTATGACCTACACCGCCGCCAGTGAAGGCGAGCGCTGGCGTAACGCCAATAGCGCACTCACTGACCAAGAACTAAAAATTCAGGGCCAACGGGTGGTGATTCCAGAGTCTCATCAGCTCATTGCTCCATGGTCTGAAAAACTACGCTACAAGCCCAAAAAAACGGGTTACCACGGGGGCATCAACCCTCAAGAAATGGTGGTGCCCGTTGCGGTGCTTAGTCCCTCCTCAGCCCCCGGCCCCAAAGGCTGGGTTGAAGCGCCCTTGGATACACCGCTATGGTGGCACCCCTACGCACCAGAGCTACCAGTCTTAGAAGCACCGGCTGCTATGCCTAGCGCACCCATAGAGAGTGATCAAGCCTATCTGGGGCCATTGTTTAGCCTGATTGAGCCTGAGCAAGTAGCTCCTACCAAAGCTGATCTAGAGTTGCCTATCTGGGTCATCAGTTTTCTAGAATCGTCCAGTTACCAAGCCCAAAAACAGCTGGCAGGACGTCTTGCCCCCGATGAAGTGGTGTTGACTCATTTTCTAGCCAGCTTTGATCGTCAGAGGCACACCATTCCCCTAGCATCATTAGCCCGTAGGCTAAACCAATCGCCTGCTCAGCTTCAGCAGCTCATGCCATCTCTCCAAAGAATTATCAATATCGATGGCTATGCTTTGCTGACTTGCAACGGCCATTTAGTGCAGGCCCTTGACCATCACAACTCCTCAACCGTAACCCTGAACCACGACCTGTTGTTGCAGCAATTTGGCCTGTCGACGTAGGTGCCTTGAATCCAAAAAGTGGCACTACGGCGAAACCTCGCCGCTGTTTATACCGACCCACCTACACGAGCTACACAGCCTCATATCAAGTCCGCTTAAATGCTCCTAATCTGTCATTTCCACGGAAGTGGGAATCCATGGTTGATGAGTTACTCCAAAATGGATTCCCGCCTCTGCGGGAATGACAGGTAAGCCGTTTTCTGTTGGTTAATTAAACGGACTTCATATCAGATGCATTCAACTCAGGGGCGGCGGTAAACAACTGGTTCCACCACCGCTGCACCTCCTGTGACGAGGTGGCTAGCAGCGCATTCCCCTGGGCGATCGCCTCCGCATACTGAGCCTGGGCCTCATCCCCACAGCCCCCCGCCTCCACATGGCGAACCATCGACTGCACAATCGGCAGCGCAATGCCCACCCCAAATAACGCATTGAAGCCCACAATCACCGCAGGAGCCGACAAAACCACCACCACCTCTGGGAATAGCGCCATCACCCCCACCAAAATCAGAAAAAAGATCGGCGTAGCAATGCCAGCACTAACCGCCGCCGCCACAATTTTGTCGCGAAACTCATCCGCCGTAATGTCGCCCCGGTAGAGGTCGAGAGTATAGGCCAGCGCCGTCACCAGCGCCTGAGTCAGCACCGCCGTGCCCGTAGCCGTTAGACCCAACCGCGCGATTGTCGTCGAGTTCTTCAGCACCGAATCCACTGCATTGTAGAAGCGAATGTAGGTCTGCTCGCCCCCCGTCATCGTGGCCGCGCCGCGTCGAATATTGTCTGCGCCCAGCTCCCACACAATATTCTCAGCTCCATTGCTGCCCCCCTTAGAGTGAGCGTGAATGTGGCTGCCATGCTTATCTGACAAAAAGACCCGAATATCGCGCTCGCTGGCCCCGAGTTTAGACGTACCCGGAATTTTGTCGAATAGCCCCATCATGTCAGCCTCCGATCGCGGCGCATCGCCCAACCGGGTGCCCGCCCGTTGCAATCGCCGCGCCAGGGCAGGCATTTCCTGGGCCAGCTCCTGAGCCGTGCGGGGCAGGTCTTTAAGCGCATTGGCCGTCACCATGCCAGAGGTGCCAAGGGCTGCGATCGTCCCCTGCCACTCTTCTAGCGCCTTACCCATCGCCTCCAGGCTTTGCTGAGACTGCTGCTGCCCCGTCTTCTGTAACTCATGAACCGTGGCCAGGCTGGGCACGGTCAGCGTTTGAGCGGTTTGCTGAGCGCCTTCGCCAACCGTCTTGACGTATCCAAGCGCACTGTCTATCCCCTCTGCCCCTTGCTCAACCGTTTTTTGGGCAACCTGCTGGGCCTGCTGTAAGGCCTGTGCACTGGTAGTCACTAGCTCTTCAGTGGCCTGCTTGGTTGCAGCAACGGCTTTATCAATTTGGCTGCCGATCTGCTGATTTGTCTCTGCTGCCGCGTCTGCAAGCTGTTTAGCGTGGTCCCAAAGGTTCATTGAGTTATCTCCCCAAGCGCAGGTGACAAAAGAGTGTTGTCTAGGTGGGATAGCTTCCCTGCCACTAGACTGCCCTTGAAGATCAGCGGGATTCCGCTATTGCCAAACCCTTTGCAGAGTCCTCACAAACAGAGGGAATAAGGGAGCTACTTGGGTGGTCATAGGGTTGCGATCGCCTCCACCTTTTCCTCCTCCGACACATCGAGGTATCGCTGGAGTGCCGCCATCGACGACCACCCGCCCAGGTCTTGAATCGCCTTCAACCGCACCCCCGCCTTATCCAACCGGGTCGCCCAGGTGCGCCGGTTACTGTGGGTGCTGTAGCCGCGTAGACCCAGGCGGTCGCATGCCTTCCGCAACGCCAAATCACAAGCCTGCCGAGTAATAGGCTGTTCTCCACTCCGTCCCGGAAACAGATACCCCCGATCCGGTAAACCCGACTCCCCCAAAATAGCTTTGAGCTTCGGGTGAATCGGCACCGCCCGCGTCCGCTTCGTTTTCGTCGTCGCCTTGCGCAGCACCAGCGTCTCCCCCACCACATCCTCCGCCCGCAGCTGTCGCGCCTCACTGACCCGGCAGCCGGTGTAGTAGCAGATGGAGAACAGCGATCGCATTTTTGGATTCAACTCCCCCATCACCTGCTCGAACTGATCCGCCGACCAAATCTCCGCCTGGTCGTGGCGATTTTGCTTCGGCACCGGTTTACCTCAGAATTGGATCCAAACTAGCCTTGCAAATCTTGACTTGCTCTTTTTTTAATTTCAGCAAGTTCAGTTTATCGGAATAGCAAGGGTTTCAGCTATTCGAGAACGCAAAGCGACCAAAACAGCAGGGCTTGTTGAGAATAGAGGTCGCTTGTTGAGAATAAGGAGCCGTCAAAATACTGGATCCAGAATCGTATCAATGACGGCTCGATAGATCGCATAGCTAAGCTTCCTGCTCAGCTCGCAGTTGCTCCAGCTCCGATCGCCCTAGCGGACGTAATTCCTCGGTGTGGGTTTTGAGGACCTTAAGAAACGCCTCCATCGCTGGGCAGTCGTGGCACTTGGACAGCTTCCCTGGAACCTCGCAGTCGCATTTAAACTTTGGCCTCTGGTTAAAGCGACGCTGGCACTCCTCACAGCGATAGCGCTGAAGGCCGTTTTCCACTGAATGCTTTTTATAGTTTTTAGCACCACAGAATGGACAACTGTAGCCGTATTCTTTATGCCCAGGTTGCCAATGCTTTATTGCTCGCGCAGTCGCTACCTCGTAACGCAATTGACTGATCTGAAATACGTCCTGTAAAGTCATGATAGATGCTCTTTCCGGAATTTATTAGTCTCAATGAATTAAATCGAACTGTCAGATTTTTTGAACTTAACCGAATTGACCTTTCCGTTAGAAACCAGTATCCGATCAATCAACCGTGGATAGATTTCAACCTTTTCGTCGTGCGAAAACGTATGCCAGAGTAACAGATTATTTCCAGCAAGGATAATTTCTTCAGCGGTTTTATTTGGTAAGTTTTCTTTAGATAAAGGCTGCTTCTCCTGCTCAATCTGCTTCCGTGTCTCTTCCTTGGATGCCTCAATATAAGTATCAAAACCATCAAAAGAATCCAGTTTAGCTAGTTTTTCCTCAAGCCTATCCAACTTGGCATTATAAGGTACAGCCGTTGGCGTATCGTCACTCTGCCTTCCGTTCAAATCTGGTTTGTTAAGAGTCTGAGACTGTTTCAATAAATCATCTATCAAACGACGTTCTATTAAGTCTCTGCGAGTTCCTTTCTTGTTATTGCATCCACGGTGACGATTTTGACAGTAGTAGTAGTGATAGATCGTATTTCCGTCTTTGCTGTGTCGAGAAGTCGCTCGGCACATTGTTCCGCAATCATCACAGAAGACTAAACGCCGTTGATAAGCGTAATCACTGTAGGCGTCATGCTCAAAAGGATTACGATTATATAGGCGATACCCGCCGCGAACAGCGTTAAAATCTAGGATTTCTTTAATTTCATGAAACTCAGAATCTGAGAGCAGTCGTTGGTCAGGATGCGTATTTGGAATTACCTGCCAATCTTCAGACGGTAGAGTCTCACGTTTGCCGTTAGCCAATTGCTTTCGTTTGTTGTAAACGGTATTTCCTCTCAACACTGGATTTAATAGCCATTTTTTAAGGCCAGATCCGCTCCAGTACAAAACAGAATTATTGCTGTAAAGCTTAGCAACGGTGTAACCCAATCCGTACTTTTCAGCAATTGCTCTTACTGTCGGAGTTAGCCCTTTTTCCTGCTTGAAGATTTCGATACAGTCTAGTGCAATATCTTCAACTGTCATCCCTAGCAAATCTTCAACGGTGTTTTGCTGGCCTAAATCCTCAAAGTTATCAGGTCGTTGATTTAATAAGCAGAGATACGGAGACCTATTGATTTGATATTTTCCTTCCCGAGTAGTATAAGCAAACGGAGCAACATCACAGGCAATCTTTTTGTTGCGCCGATATGCTTTCACTGCACTAATTCGACTGGATACTTGGTCAATTTCCATTTCGGCTAGGCTAGCCAAAAGGTTGACCATGAACATGCCTTCAGGGGTATTCAGCTCAATGTTTTGGTCTATGACCTTAAGGTCGACCTTATATTCCTGAAGAATGGCAATATTGTCACGAATAATGGGCACAGTTCGGCCTAGTCTATCAAGCCGAGTAACTGTAACTCTTTTGATTTGTCCCTGCTTCACCATACTGATGAGCTCGGTTAAGCCAGGCCGATCGTCTCTTCTCCCGCTTTGAATATCAGTAATAATGACAGAAACGCCTGCCTCTTTAACTCTTTGTTTTTGATTCTTCAAAGCGTTTGTATTGACAGCTTGCTCCATTTTTGACAGCCGAAGGTAACCCGCTGAATCCTCACCGTGAGAAACATCTTCAAGTCTTTCAATCGAGAATCTTTCGTTCATACTATTCCATTAGTTAATTTAATTAATGAGGTATTGGTTTAACCTCTTTCTCTGAATCCAATCTTAAACTAAGTTGTGCGAATCCCCTAGGTGCAGGTTTCGCACAACTTGGGTTAAAAGAATGTTGCGGAACCAGATAATAGGGCGACCGCTGGAGTTGCGGCGGATGCCTCTTTTCAAGACGCCATCCTTCCCTACTCTTTAACACTGGAAGAACACTGGTCAACCGAGGTCGTTGACTACTACGAACCCGGCTTTATTTGTAAGATCAGCGACACCGAACCCAGGGGTGAGCAAGAGGAAGCTAATACCGCTGTCCAGATATTCCAGGGCGGCCTCAGCACACGTAATGAAATCCGCGCCAGGGTTGGGTTACCACCCGTTGAAGGAGAGGTTGGAGAAGCATTTTTTGGCGACGAATTTGAGGAGAATGCGATAGGCAAGGAAGAACTTCAAGAAGGATACAAAAAGTCAGGGCATGACAAACTAGAAGCCATTGCAGCACAACAGCTCAACCTTGAGCTTGATTAGCAAAAGGGATTTTATGTGACAGTATTCAATACAGGCGTCTTATAAGAGCGTCATATAGCTGTAAGACGTCTTATAAGAGGGCAGGATTTTATACGTCGGGCAAAATGAGCTTAGTTTACTCATAGGCTATTGCTCCTGAAAGCCTTGCTGTGAAGGGGTTTTAGGGTTTGTTGTTTCTTGGGCGATTCATCTTTATGTTTCTCTCCTATTCATAACTAGGTCGAGAGCCACTTTCCCCACTGCACCGCTACCTGCTCGTTCCTAACGGCTATTCCAGCCGTAGCGAACATAGTGATGAAGTGGTTTGGAGTAGCTGTCAATTGTCACTTCATTATTTTGGGCTTGAGACACATCCTGGTTTAGTAGCCATGAACGGCTGGTTGCTTTTGATTGTCCCTGAGCAGATGTCTAGGGCGAAGTAAAAGGCGTGATTTTGTCCTCGGCACTTTGATTGTAGTAGAAGAAAAGCGCATTTTTTTAACTTAACAAATCTTTATGATCCGTCTTTTCACAAATCTTGGACAACACGCACGAAAAAAATCAAGTTTTGAAACACAAATCTTGGACAACACGCACGAAAATTTTCAGATGCAAAAACGCAATTTTGGATAATATATTCGAAAGAAAAGTTGAAGTTTAAAACACAAATTTTGGACGACACGCACGAAAAAAGAATTTAGTAGATCTATGGCGCATACCCTTAACTCCGCAGCTTAAGTGTGGCTGCTCTTGCCGACCTGAAGATGATGCATATTTGCAGATGAGCGGAGATGGCAATCCCAAGCTGATAGGGAAATGTCCAAATTTTCCTTTAAAAAAAACACAGCTGTTTGTTGCTTTAAAGATCTTGTTTGAATACTGTTTGTAGCGCTTCAAATGTATTGATGTATAAGGCTTTCAGCGATCTCTTCGGCAGAACTCTGCCGAGAATGGCCTTGCTCCGGCAGGATCCTGCCGAGATATACCTACTTTCTGGCAGAACTCTGCCGAGCATTTTCAAGCAGAGGACCAGCTAGGTGGGAAGACCAGTGCGCTTCGGTACCCCACTTCATAAGCCATAAGCAAATATACTCTGTGCCAGTAACGCTGAAAAATTAATTGAATTTGGCCTGTAATGGCTTGTGCCAGTTGTCTCAAAGCCTAGTTTCGCCGTTCTATCTAAAAGTCGCATCCAAACCTCTCGATTAACTTAGATGCCTTGTGTAGAGAGGGTTTGGGCAGGAGATGCGGCCGCGGCATGGTTGCGGCGCGGGCAACTAGCCTGATCGACTACCCAAAAAGGGGGCTGCACTGACTTCAAGCGGGTGTACAGGGAAGTGAAACGGTGAATAGGCTACCTTGCCCGATCTCACTGTCGACGGAAAGTTGCCCCTGGTGCCGTTGCACAATTGCCTGCGCAATTGCCAACCCCAACCCGGTGCCACCAGTTTTGCGAGAGCGATCGCTATCCACCCGGTAAAAGCGTTCAAAAATGCGGCTTTGTTCAGCTGGTGGAATGCCGATGCCCGTATCTTTGACGGCAATGACAGCCCTGTGGTCGTGAGCCTCCAAACTCACCAGCACCGATCCCCCTGGGGGCGTGTACTGAATGGCGTTGGCCATCAAATTAGAGACGAGCCGATAGAGTTGAGACTCGTGACCCAAAACCCATATTTCACTATCGGGCAGGTGATGGGCTAGATGAATATCCGAGGCGGTGGCCAGTTCGGAGAGTTCTTCAGTTAAGTCAGTAACCAAATCATTTAGACAGCAGGGCTTAAACGATGGGGGGGAGATGTCTTGCTCCAGACTGGTTAGCAACAGCAAGTCGGCGATCAATCGGCTGAGGCGGCGTCCCTGGCGCTCAACCGTCTGAAGCATAGAGGGCACATCCTGCGACTGGGAGGTAGGCAATCGCAAGGTAGCTTCTACCGTGGCTAGTAGACTGGCCAGGGGCGATCGCAACTCGTGGGCGGCATCGGCGGTGAATCGTTGTTGTCGCTGGTAGGCCTGGTAGAGGGGCCGCAGGGCCAACCCCGCCAGCCCCCAGCCAGAGAGCGCCACCAGCACCAGGGCAAGAGGCAGCCCCACGGCTAGAACCCACTGAAGCCGCTGCACTTCGGCATCAAAGGGGGCCAGGGTGCGGCCAATTTGCAGATAGCCCCAGGAGCCATGGCTGTGGCTTTCGCCCGAGTCTGGATGGGTGTGGGCGGCATGCAGAATGGTGGTGAACTGGCGATAGCGGGGGCCGTTGTCGGCCTGGAGGGTTTGCCAGGGAGAGGGGTTGAGAGTTTGGGACAGGGGCAGGGGCTGGTTGGGCGAGTAGGCGAGTAGGGTGCCGTGGTGGTCGAACAGGCGAATGTAGTAGCTGCGGCGATCGCTAATGCCAAGGGTGTGCCGCTGAATCAGGGTGGTCGGTGGATCGCAAACCTCTCCGGCCATGCACAGGTCAGGGAAAATCTGCTGCAACAGATCCGTGGGGCTCTCGGCGGGCAGCAGCAGCGGTTCGATGCTGTCGTGGAGGGTACCCGCAATCGATTCCACTTCGCGCTCTAGGGCGACCCAGTTGGCCAGCACCAGAGCACGATAGAGGCCAAAGCCCGAGAGACCCAAAATCACGGCCATCACCCCGGTGTACCAGAGGGCAAGGCGAGTACGACTGCGACGAAAGAGCGACTGGCTGTCCATGGGCCTTAGGAAGAGGAGTTAAAGCGGTAGCCCTGACCAGGGATGGTTTCGATGGGGCAGTCGCAGCTGTGGCTAGCCAGTTTGCGCCGCAGCAGGCGAATCTGAGCCGCGACCACATTGCTCACGGGCTCGTCGTCTAGATCCCACAGTTGAGCGCGAAGTTTGCTGCCGGGGATAATGCGATCGCAGTTCTGCATCAGGTAGGCCAATACCTGAAACTCCTTCAGCGTCAGGGGAATCTGTTGGCTGGGTTGATCGTCCTGCGCCACTTGGAGAGCCGAATTAGCATCGTCGAGGGCAAAGCGACCCACCGTCAGGGTTTGGGGTTGCAGCTGGGGCGATCGCCGCTGGAGCGCCCGCAGCCGGGCCAGCAGTTCCGCCATCACAAAGGGTTTCACCAGATAGTCATCCGCCCCGGCATCCAACCCCGCCACCCGGTTTTCTGGCTGCCCCAGGGCCGTCAACATCAGCACGGGTAGGGGATTCTGCTGTGCCCGCAGCCGTTGACACAGTTCCAGTCCCGATAGCTCCGGCAGCAGCCAGTCCACAATGGCCACGGTGTAGTCGGCCCACTGATTTTCCAAGCAATACCAGGCTTGGGCACCGTCGTTGACCCAATCCACCACGTACTTTTCGCCCATCAAAACCTGCTTGATGGCCAGTCCCAAGTCCTCTTCATCTTCCACCAGCAGCACGCGCATGGCGCTAGCCCCATCGACCACGAGGTTGATCCTACAGAACTGACGGCGGTTTCATCTCGATTTCACCCCCCCTGTGGCAACCTATGGAGGATTTTGACCGCCCCCATCTCAGTTGTCGTGAGGAAACATGATGAAACCGACTCCATTGCTCAGTTCTGTTCTGCTGACCCTCAGCCTCTCCCTAAGTGCTCCTGCCGCCCTAGCCCACGTGGGTCACGGCGATGAATTTCAGGCTGAAGGCGGCGTCAACCGAGTTGAGGTCAAGGCCGAGACCGACT
This sequence comes from Nodosilinea sp. E11, assembly GCF_032813545.1. Lineage (NCBI taxonomy): Bacteria > Bacillati > Cyanobacteriota > Cyanophyceae > Nodosilineales > Nodosilineaceae > Nodosilinea > Nodosilinea sp. E11. The sequence goes on along the minus strand of NZ_CP136515.1, from coordinate 24,107 downwards.
CCCTGCTGGGCATCGAAGTCAACCCCATCGAGGCTGCCGCCGATGGCAGCGGGGCAGTGCTAATTCCGGTAACGGCCCTGGTGGATGACAACGGGCGACAGTTGGTGTTTGTGCAGTACGAAAACTTCTATGAGCCGGTGGATGTGACCATCGGCAGCACCCAGGGCGATCTGATCGCCGTCACCGATGGGCTGTCAGTGGGCGAACAACTGGTAACCCAGGGGAGCCTTACCCTCTATGCCGAATCGCGCAAAACCCAGACCGCTGAGGCCATCCCAGCCGCCGTTGATGAGGCCCATGCCCAGGCCGATGCCGAGGGCATTCCCCACAGCCACGATGCCGACGGCAATCTGGTGGAGTCTAGCGAAACCGTTGCGTCCAATGAATTTGTCCAGCAGGCCGATGTCGAGGCTCAGCCATCTCGCGGCTTTCCCGTGGTGCTGTTAGTTGGCTTAGGGGTCGTGGCTGCCGCAGGCACCGGAACGATGGCCGTTTTGAGTAGCCGCAGAAAGAAGAGCTAATGCTCTGGGGGTAGCCATTTCGGCAACCGGGAAGGCTACTGACTCAGATGGTTGCCTTGACGTAGCGCTTCACTGGCCGCTGAGGAATCTGCGCTGCCAGCCAGAGCCTTGTGCGCTAGCTGGTGTCTTTTCACAAATCTGACCTAGATGTTTAACGTCCTGCTCAATCAGACCCTCAAAAATTCCATTGCCCAGCGGTGGTTCATTGTGGCTGCCGCCATTGCCGTGACGATCTGGGGCGTGTTTAGCGTCACCCAAATGCCGCTGGATGTGTTTCCTGAGTTTGCGCCGCCCCAGGTGGATATTCACACCGAAGCCCCTGGCCTGGCCCCAGAAGAGGTAGAAACCCAAATCACCGTGCTCATCGAAAGCGCGGTGAATGGCCTGCCAGGGGTCACCACCGTGCGCTCATCCTCAAAAGTGGGGCTGTCGATGGTGCAGGTGGTGTTTGACCAAGAGGCCGATATTGCCCAGGCGCGGCAGTCGGTCACCGAACGACTGCAACAGGTGAATAGCCAGCTGCCAGTCGGTGCCCACACCCCCGAGCTATCGCCCCTGGCCTCGCCCTTGGGCACGATTTTGATGTACGCATTTACGCTCGATAGTCAGAACAGCGGCCAGGGCCAGACCTCCATGATGGATCTGCGCCGCCTGGTAGACGGTGCCCTCAGTCAGCAGATTCTGTCGGTGCCGGGGGTGACGCAGGTGACGGTCTACGGCGGTGATGAACGGCAAGAGCAGATTTTGGTGAATCCCGATCAGCTGCGAGATCGCAATGTCGCCCTCAACGAAGTCACCGATGCGGCCCAAGGCGCAAACTCCAACGCCCCCGGCGGCTTTTTGATCGGCGGTGGCCAAGAGCTGCTGGTGCGCGGCATTGGTCAAATTCAATCCATTGATGACCTTCAGCAGTCGGTGGTGAAGGTCGAAAATGGCGAACCCATTCTGCTGCAAGACGTGGCTGAGGTGCAGACCGGGGCCGCTCTAAAGCGAGGCGAGGCCAGCTTTAACGGTGCTTCCGCTGTGGTGCTGATGATCAACAAGCAGCCCGATGTGGATACCCCTACGGTCACCCGGTCGGTGGAAGCGGCGATCGCCAATTTACAACCCACCTTCCCACCCGACGTGCAGATGGCCCGCACCTTCCGCCAGGCGAACTTTATCGACTCGGCCATTGGCAACGTCAGCACATCGCTGATCCAGGGCATCGTGATTGTCTCGATCATCATGCTGCTGTTTTTGATGAACTGGCGCACCGCCATCATCACCCTCAGCGCCATTCCCCTGTCGCTGCTGATTGGCCTGATGTTTATGAAAGCCTTTGGCCTGGGCATCAACACCATGACCCTGGGGGGCTTAGTGGTGGCCATTGGCTCGGTGGTCGATGACTCGATTGTGGATATGGAGAACTGCTATCGCGGTCTGCGCACCAACCAGGCCCAGGGCAACCCCAAGCACCCCTTTCAGGTGGTCTATGACACCTCGGTGCAGGTGCGGCTGGCGGTGATGTTTTCCACCGTGATTATCGTGGTGGTGTTTGCGCCGATCTTTAGTTTGACCGGAGTGGAAGGGCGGATCTTTGCGCCGATGGGTTTGGCCTATCTGCTGTCTATTGCGGCCTCTACCCTGGTGGCGATGACGCTGTCACCGGCCCTCTGTGCCATTCTGTTGGCCAACCAAACCCTGCCACAGGAGGGGACGGTTGTATCGCGCTGGGCCGAGCGGCTCTACCGTCCACTGTTGAACCTGTCGATGCGGGCACCCCAGCTCATTCTGGCGCTGGCGCTGGCGGCGCTGGTGGCAACCCTGGCGATTGTGCCGTCGCTAGGGCGGGTGTTTTTGCCGGAATTTCAGGAGAAATCTCTGGTCAACTCCATGGTGCTGTTCCCCGGTGTGTCGCTAGATATCACCAATCGGGCTGGGATAGCACTGGCCACAACGCTGCAAGACAACCCCTTGTACGAATGGGTGCAGGTGCGGGCGGGGCGTGCCCCCGGTGATGCCGATGGGGCCGGAGTGAATATGGCCCACGTGGATGTGGAACTCAGCGACCTGGCTCTGGAAGATCGGGAGGCCAGTATTCAACAACTGCGGGAGGCGTTTTTGGCGCTGCCCGGTGTAGCCCCGAACATTGGCGGGTTCATCTCTCACCGCATGGATGAGGTGCTGTCGGGGGTGAGAAGCGCGATCGCGATCAAAATCTTTGGCCCCGACCTGGCAGAACTGCGCCGCATTGGGGAGCAGGTGCGCGACACCATTGAACCGATTGAAGGAGTTGTTGACCTCCAGCTAGAGCCGCAGTTGCCTATTCGCCAGGTGCAGATTCAGTATGATCGCCCTGCTGCTGCCACCTATGGCCTGCAAATGGAGCAGGTTTCTGAGGTCGTCGAGACGGCCCTGAACGGTCGCATCGTCTCGCAGGTGCCTGAGAACCAGCAGCTGATCAACATCGCGGTGTCTCTGCCAGAAGCCGCCCGCAGTAACCTCGATGCCATTCGCGCTATCCCCATTAGCACTCCCACCGGGGAAATCATTTCCTTAGGGGATGTGGCCGCCGTTGACTATGGCATGGGGGCCAACGTGGTGAACCGGGAAGATGTATCGCGGCTAATTGTCGTCTCGGCTAACGTGGCCGAGCGCGACCTGGGCAGTGTAGTGGGCGATATTCAGGCTCAGATTCAGCAGAATGTGCAGCTGCCCAGCGGCTACTTCATCCAGTACGGTGGCCAGTTTGAGTCTGAACAGCGGGCTACGAGCAACCTGCTGGTCTACAGCATTCTGGCAGCGATCGCGATCGCGGTGCTGATGTTCTTCTCGGTCAAGTCGCTGCCCGCCACCGTTGCCATCATGATCAACCTGCCCCTGGCCTTGGTGGGGGGCATTATCTCCATCCTGCTGACTGGGGGCGTGATGTCGATTGCCTCGCTGATTGGCTTCATTACCTTGTTTGGGGTGGCCGTGCGCAATGGTCTGCTGTTGGTGGACAACTACAACAGCAAATTTGCCCAGGGTATGCCGCTTAAAGAGGTTATCGTCACGGGTTCTCTCGACCGGGTCAACGCCATTTTGATGACGGCGCTGACCTCGGCACTGGGGATGCTACCCTTGGCGATCGCTAGCGGAGCCGGGAATGAGATTCTGCAACCGCTGGCGATTGTAGTGCTAGGGGGATTGTTCACCTCGACGGCCTTAACCCTGCTGGTGATTCCGGCTCTCTACGCCAAGTTTGGCAAGTGGCTGATGCCCAAGCTTGCCCGGAGCGATCTGGAAGCGGCGTGGGCTCACAATAACGCACCCCCCTTGCAGATCATTGACAGGTCGTAGTCCAGCGGTTCACTGACCTGAAGGCGCGATTGGGTTCTCTTTAGCGGGAATGCGATCGCGCTAGCACCACGGCCTTCCGTGAGTTAAGGGCAGGGTGGTTTGAGTAGTTGCCTGCGCGAGCAACTAGCCGAGCTGGCTTACCACACCCCCATACCCATAGGAGGTCCTGCGTACCCGCACGCTGTCGCACAACAGCTTCGCTGAATACATTGGCAACGTTAGAAATTTGTGAATGTCAGATGTAAGAGCGAACCCAAGATTAGCCTTGCTTGCTTAAGGTAGGGTCTCTAGATATTTTGTTCGTTCTTCCCTCAACAAGATTGCCGCAATGCTCATTAGCTGGCACAGCTTCCATGATCTTTTTGGGATCGGGTAGATTCAGGCTTTCCATGAATTCAATAAACTCAGCCCGATTTCGCCCGACAAACCGAGGATTGTGCCTTTTTTCTTCCAAAATGGTGGAGACAGTATGCCCTCGGTAGTCATGGGCTGGATACACCAGTGTTTCTTCTGGCAAGGTAAAGAGTTTTTGCGTGACGGAATCAAACAACATACCAGCATCACCGCTCTGGAAGTCTGTGCGTCCACAACCTCGAATCAGTAAAGCATCGCCTGTTAAGATTCGGTCACCATTGACTTGATACGTCATGTGGCTATCAGTGTGACCGTGCGTAGCAATCGCTTTAACCGAAATACTATCTAATTGCAGTGTTTCACCGTCTTGAATATAACGATCTGCACAACCCGCTTGGGCGTGCTGTGGCACCACACTAAGGCAGCCTGTTGCCTGACGGATTTTAGCAGTGCCTGTAATATGATCGGCATGAATGTGCGTCTCTAGGCAGTAACGTAAACTCAATCCCAACTCGTGCAATAACTTAAGGTCTCGCTCGACTTGCTCTAGCACTGGATCGACAAGGATTGCTACTTTGGTTTCTGGGTCCGCAATCAAATAAGTGTAGGTGCTGGATTCTTTATCAAACAATTGACGAAATAGCATCTTTTTCGGCTCGATAGGTCAAGAATTCGTTTGTTGTTGGTCAAGGCGAAGCAGCAGCCAGCCAATCACTACTAGAAGTGCACAAACAGCTAAAAACCCTAGATCCCAGGCAAGTTCATTGGGTCCCGACTTAACATGATGGATGCCAAGGATATGATGAGCGAGGATTCCCTCGACAAGATTGAACGTTCCTGCACCAATCAGCAGAGCTCCACCGAAAATTTTGGAAGACCAAGACAGAATGCCACGCTCTATGGCACGCCATAATACCAGCAGTCCGCCTACCGTAAAAGAGTAGGTTACTGTATGAAAGAGTCCATCTGCCAGGGTATTGACCTTTAGCCCAGCAACAGTCGAATCAGCATACCCTGCACTGGTTAGCATGTGATGCCACTGAAGGATTTGATGCAGTACGACTCCGTCAAAGAATCCACCAAGCCCTAAGCCAAATAGAACTCCAGCAGTAATTACCGATCTGCGCTCCTGATGTTGTCTTTGGCTTACCTCTATCGGTTGGGTAGGATTTGTTTTCATAGGTAGGTCTCCCTGTCTAAAGCTAAGCCCTGTAATCAGACTATTGGTGTTCACATCGACGATCGTTGGGTTGGCGAGACATGATTTGCTCGTTGACTGGGCACAAGACCAACTTGAAACAGAACTAAGCTGGAACAGGTTCCGATTGCTCTGGTTGCTGCACAGGCAGTTTAGCGGCTTTCCAAGCCATCCAAGAACCAGGGATATTGATCACGTTCTTAAACCCGTGCTTTTGTAAGATACTGGCAGCGATGGAAGCTCGGTAGCCACTGCCACAGTAGGTTGCGATCGCCTGGTTTTTATCCAACTCATCGAGATGCTCTTCTAGGTGAGCTACAAAGAGATGTTTAGCGCCAGGGACAAATCCCTTTTGATATTCATCATCACCGCGCACGTCAAGCACCGTGACCTTTGAATCATCTTTGTGCTGATTCAATTCCTGCACTGTCCACTCGCCCAGGTGTTCTAGTGGTAATCCAGCATTCTGCCAACTTGTCATCCCATCGTGCAAGTAACCCGCTAAATTGTCGTAGCCGAGGCGGAAAAGCTGCTCTGTAACCAGCTTCACATCCCGTTCGCTTTCAACTACAACTAGCAGTGACTGCTCTGGTTCAACCATCCAACCGACCCAGCTTGGGAACTCTGGACGCAAGGCAATGTTTATTGCACCTGGAATATGTCCACCCCCAAATGCCAGAATCGATCGCGCGTCAATAATTACCGTATTTTCGTCCTGCATCTTCTGCTGAAACTCACTAGGTGTCAGCGGTTGCAGCGTGGGAATACAGCCCATAATCGGTGCGCCTTTGGCATTGACCTTCTTGAGCCGAGCATAATGACGTGGAGGTTCTGGCATCTCACTCATAATCCACTCCACAAACTCTTCCTCTGAACGCTCTTTAAGCGCGGGGTTGAAAATGCGTTCGTTGCCAATCGTGCTTTGTCTACGATCGCCAATGGATTTGCCGCAGGAGGAACCCGCACCATGACAGGGATAAACCTCAATGCGATCGCCCAAAGGCAACACCTTATTAAACAAACTGTGATAAAGCTGCGCGGCTAGCCGTTGCTCGGTGCCGCCGCCTAATAAGTCAGGACGACCTACATCCAAGTTGAACAGCGTATCCCCAGTAAACAGCCCAAATGGTTCCTCGCCCTGTTTAGAATCATGAATCAGCAGCGAAATGTGCTCAGGAGTATGTCCTGGGGTGTGCAGAGCACGCAGTGTCACACTGCCAATTTTTAGCTCGTCACCTTCCTGAAGCTGATGCAATTCAAACTGATAGTCGTCTGTTTTGCCGCCGTAGATCGGAACGTTCATCCGGGCTTTCAGTTCGTGAGCACCGGAGACAAAATCCGCGTGAATGTGCGTTTCCACACTGGCAATCAACCTCACACCCAGTTCTCTAGCTCGCTGCAAGTAAAAATCAATATCTCGACGAGGATCGATAATAGCTGCCACTCCTGCCTTATCGTCACCTACGATGTACGACAACTGCGCCAGTCCTTCAACGTTAATTTGCTCTAAAACTAGTGCCACGAATTTTTCTCCTCGCTCAAACGATAAAACTGCAATGATGTGGTTCTGACAGACTTCAGCTAGCTTTAGAGTGTCCTGAAATGTAATTCTCAAAAAACTGCTTCATCTGAGGGCTGGAATCGCAATCAAATCCCATCTGTTTCCCTTTTTGCATTGCTTCGTCCGCTGTCATTCCTTGCTGAGTAGCAACGTACATTAACGTCATCGCTCCAGAACGCATTCCACTTTTGCAATGAATGAGAGCAGGTTTAGGCAATTGGTCAATTTCTTGGAGCACCTGATCCGCTAGTTCATCACTCATGCCATCTGGCTTAACCGGAACATTGACGTATTTGAGTCCTGTCTTTTCCGCCTGTTGCTGCTCGTCACTCACAAAGCCCTCTTCTTCAGGCGATCGCAAGTTCAGCACCGATTTGAATCCTTCTTGGGCTGCCTGCTGCAATTCCTCTGGTGTCACTTGACCCATCGCAACTGCCAACTGGTCATTAATCTGCTTAGTATTTTCCATTGTTTTTCCTGGGTACGTGCTCACTACTAAATTACCATGTGGTAATATATAGGCATCTAACCTTAGAGAGAGTTTTTTCGCAAATCGGTATGATTGACCCCACACCTCAAGTGCTGTCTCCTGTTGCTGATTATTTCAAAGTGTTATCAGAAGTAAGTCGGCTGCAAGTGCTGTGTTGCCTTAAGCCAGGTGCCCAAAATGTGACGGAAATTGTTGAAGCGACTGGCTTAGGTCAAGCAAATGTCTCCAAGCACCTGAAAGTTTTAGTACAAGCGGGCATGGTCACTCGCCACCCAGAGGGGATCAATGTCTACTATCAGATCTCAGACCCCATGATCTTTGAACTCTGCGAACTGGTGTGCGATCGTTTAGCGATCCGGTTACAAGAGCAGACCCAGCAGATTGAGCAACTCAAATCGCTCCGCCTGTAAAGAGCATCATGACAGTTCAAATACAGCGGACGGTCAAAAGCCCTTAGTGCTGAGTTTTAGGCTACCTACCGCCGCTGATTTGGGCCGTTAAACCCCCTGCAATCAACCTGTTTCCTGAAATATCGACTTTGAACGGGCAGAATGACACTGCTGGGAGGTAGCTGAGGTGACATCGATCAGCTGAGTGCTCAAGGGCCTTAACCTGCTGAAGGCTTGTGGGTTGAATCGTTGCCTGCGCGCGCAGCTAGCTGGGTTGCCCATTCGCGACTTTCGATTAAGGGCAGAGCAAAACAGAGCCCTCGTCAGTAGGGACGGATGTGAAATTCCATTTACGCCAAATAGCTTACCCCTGCTACCGCCCCCACCGGCGAGGGAACCTTAGGCAAGCAGCGGGCAGGACGTCCTGAATCGTAGATGCACCCTAAAAACCCCTACAGGCCAGCGGTGCCGGTGGGGGTTTTTGTTTGGCCTCTGCGAAATCGCGCTACAGCAAGCTCAATTGCTGCACCCTGGGCTGCCCCACTTCATCGGGTATCGCTGGTCTTAGCTCGCTCAGGTAGCCTCCCAATCAGCCCCGGAATCAGCATCGACGTGGCCGTATTTATAGCCCACCTTAGACACGGTTCCAGTGCGGCCATTGGGCAACATAACGCGATCGCCATAGGCAAAATCGTGGGGGTTAAACTGGTGCAATTCGAGTGGGGTGTAAGGGCATTGCTAGGGCATATTCGCTATTCCTAAATAGCTCGGCGGGGTGTGTGACAGTTGGAGTGTAGGTAGCGTAGGTGAGGGGGTGTAGGCGTAGGCGGCGTAGGTGGGTGTAGGCGGCGTAGGGGAGGGCACCTACAGCCCTTTTTATGATCCACCTATGCCTACACCTACACTGTGCCGATTGCCTGGTAGCGCTCGGTACTGCCCTCATCCCGTCGTTGAATTTGCCCTTCAGAAATCATCAGACAGAGCAAGTCTTTAACCTCGTCTGTCGAGGCCCTGGGGTTATCAGTGGGACGGGTGCAGGAGTTGCGAATCTCCCTGGCGGTTTTTGCCTCGCCGTGCCCCTTCAGGTAATCCAAAATCCTCACGCCCAGGGGTTTAGGTTCGGTTGCTTTCTGGGGCCGTTGAGGGACGGGATCGACATCTTCTACAGGGCATTTAACCAGGGGCTTCAACTTCCCTTGAAACTCGGGCAGGACATCGTGGTAGATATCCTCATCCTCACCTAGCCACAATTGCAAGTAGCGGTTAGGGTTGCTGAGGATGTCCTCCCGCTGCTCAAGAGTGAGCCGTAGCCCGCCCATCTTCTCAATCACTGACAGGGCCAACCGCCGCTTACTTTTCAGCGGCAGAACCATCCTGAAATTTTGCTGAAGCAGGTCGAGGTCAATGCCCAACGGCCCCGCATTTTTGGTCTGGGCCAACAGTACCCCGTAGGCCGCGATCGCTGCACCCTGGGTCGCAATTTCAATCTGTAGCCCGGCGATGGCATCAGCCAGGCCTTTAACCTTTGAACGTTTGGCGTAGGTCCGAATTTGGATCGCCTCATCGAAGACGAACCACTCGGGCTCGGTATCGGTGCCCTCGGCATGGGCGGCCAGCTTGGCCCCCCAGTGGGCGAGTAACCATTGCAGCTGCTTACCCTTCTCCTCCGGCGTCCCCCAGAGAACGTAGCCCTCCCAATGGGCGGGCACCTGGTCGGTGGCCTTGGTGCTCACGTAATTGACGCGAGCGTGGCCGTTGAGCAGACAGCGGAGGGCGTTGCTTTTGCCCTCCCTGCTACCGGCCAGCAGCAGGAAGTGGGGGCAGTCTGGGTCAAGTTTGATGGGGGCAAACGGCACCGGGGCAGCATCAGCCGCTGCGTGCTCAGCTGAGGGGCTGGGTGTTGCTGCCTCCAGCGGCTTTGGGGGCAGTTGTGGCCGTGCCTTTGGTTTACCCAGCAGCCCCAACGACTTAGCAAGCGTTTCGGCCTCGTCAGAGAGGCGCAGTTCCCGCGCGATCGCCTGGGTTAGTTCTGCCTGGACCTGGTCGGCCCCGACATCGGCTTGGTATTCTCGCAGCTGCTTTTTATCCAGTAGGTGGGCTACCAGGCCCTCGGATACGGCCTCGATCTGGTCACTGTTGCGTTCGTTGGCATCCCAGGCTAGGTAGAGGCCATAGGCCAGGGCGACTAGACCCGTGAGCGGATTCAGCAGGCTGCCGAGCACGAGCCCACCGGCCAGGCCACCGCCGATATAGAGCTTGGGGTTGTGCATGCCCTCGGCGGCATCCTCGGCGGTGTCGATCCAAAGCGGTTGGGTTACTAAGTTGGTCATGGTTTCACCTAAAAGTAAGGGGGCATTGTTGCCCCCGGTTGCTGTGGCTGTTAGCTGTGGGCACGTTTGAGGTAGTGCCACTGGAGGCCCAAAAAGAGAATGAAGCGCACCATGATTTCAAAGCAGAACAGCATGGTGACGATCAGCCCCACGCTGCCCCAGTTGATCAGGCCCCATTGGCCAGTGAAAATCACAAACATCAGCTGCCCAAACCCGCCATCGACAGGCGGGAAGACGGTTAAGCAGATGAAGGTATCCACGAGGTAGGCAACCAGGCTGGCTCGGTTAGCGGTGCGAATGCTGAGCAGCGGGAAGCGGTTGTACCAGTCCTTCAGCCGCACGAGGGCAGGATCGTCGTCCTCATGCACTTGGAGTTGGTCGGCGGCATCGGCCTCAAGGGCAATTAAGCGCATTAGCTTGCGGTCGTGCTTCAGCAGAATCGGGTAAGCCTCGGCGGTCTGAATGAAGGCCCACAGCACCACCCCAACGGGGATTGAGATCAGGGCCAGGGCGCGATTGCCAAAAAAGCCAACGACGCCTTGCAGGTCAAAGATATCGACCAGGGCTAGGGATACCGCGCGGCAATAGGGCAACATGTTGGCGGCGGCCACCACGCAGGCGACGCCGATCGCCAGCCAGTAGAGCAGTTGTCGCGCGGTCTTGGCCCCTGAGTTTTGGGCACGGGTGGAGCGTTTTTTAGTGGAATAGGTGGTCATGGGTTGAGCCTCTAAGGGGTTGCTGGGCTTAGTTGGAGGGCATGTAGTAGGCGGCACCCTGGTACTGGTTGAGTCGCCAGTCGACGATCGCTTTATCGCCAGTGAAGGCGATCTTTTGGGTGACGCCTGGGGTATTGGGGTCGCTGTCGTCATCGACGATCACCCCGGTATTGCCGTGGGCATCGCAGACGGTCGAGCCCACCGGGATGGGTTGCCCCGATGCACTATCGAGCACCGGCAGGTTGAGCACCAGGGAGACGTAGCGCTGTTGGTCGGCACTGACGACCGGGATGCAACCCGCTTGGTAGCGGGCGATCGCTACCTCGTTTTTCTGGGCCTGCTCCTGTTGGCTCAGCGTTAGCTCGGTCATGTCGGCACCAATGCGGCCCGCCTCGGCTCGGGCGGTATTGACGTTTGAGGCGAAGTTGCCGAGGTTACTCATGCTGGGTATCGCGGTGCCAATGATGGCCAGGGCAAATACACCGTGGATCGGTTTCATAATGTGGGTGTCCGTTTACGTCATGGTTTTCGGGCAAGCCCTCAGCCCTGGTCTGCCAACCGGCTGGGGGTTTCTAGGGGGCGATGAACAGCGCGAGCGCCGCTCCAGCTGTAGCTAGGGCCAACAAGATTAGGTAGTGGTATTGGCCTCGGCGGCGGGCTTTCCCAGGCTTTGCAATTGCGCCAGGGCATCGGCTAGGGCGGTCGTTTCGTCGGTTTGCGCCTGGTCAATCTGTGCCGTTTGTAAGCGGTAGAGGCGCTGCTCTAGGGCTAGCTCCTGCGCCTTGGCGGCAATCGCGCCTTGGGCCTGCTTGGTGGCCCGTAGCCGCTGCTCACGGGCGGCCAGGTCATCGGCCAGGGCACCTTGAATCAGGTCGGCCGCCTGCAAAAACTGCTCAGCCACCGCCAAGGGGTCATCTATGACCAGCGCCTCAGAACTTCGAAACTGCCCTAGGTCAACAGTTAGCCCTTGGTAATTGGGTAGGTCGATGGTGGTGCAGTGGTTGCCGGCATGGATGGTCAAGTCAGCCATAGTGGGCGCAGCGGGTGCAGGCGCTGGGCAGAACTGCGCGAGCGCCGCCTCGACAGCTGCGGGGCTGAGGCCATCGCTAGTGCTGTAGCCGTGGTCATTCAGCCAGCGGCGCACGGAGGTTTTGGGCAGGTTGCCGTTCTCTTTGCAGAACGAGTGAAGGCTGACGGGTTCGGTCATAGCTAAAAATTCCTTTGAACCGTTGCGGGTACGGGTGGGGCGCGGCATGGCACGGCAAACGGTGAGCCAACTAGGCCCAGCCCTGTACCTATACCGTTTCGCGTCTTGGTACAGTAATAGCATAGTGTTAATACTTTGTGTATACTAAGGCTGTATCTCGTTGTTTTTTACTACTGAGGTGTGCCCATGCCCAGCGAAAGCGCCTATGATTTGCCCATGGCAACAGACAAGGCGAAATTGATGGTCTACATGGACCAGCCCTATAAAGAGGGGCTGGCCAAGCTTGCAGCAGCTCAGAATCGCAGCATGAGCAACTATGTTGAGACGTTGATTATTGAGGCGGTTGAAGCTGCGATCGCCAGTGGGGAAATATCATTAACCGCCGAGGAGGTTGATAAAAAATGACCTACAGCAGCGATCGCCTAGACCGGATAGAGGCTCTACTAGCCACCGTGGCTGAGTCCAATGCCGCCAGCACCCAACGCTTAGACCGTGTGGAATCCGTGCTAGCGGCCACCGCTGATCGGCTAACCCGTGCAGAGCAGGTAGCAGAAAGTAATGCCCGCGCCATTGAGGCATGGTCATCTCGCATTGAAGACGGCATTGCTGAGGCCGAAGCGGTCAGCAGCTCCACTGCGGCCAATACCAACCGGCGCATGGAAGAGGCTATTACCGACACGGTGCAAATGATTGCCGACCTGGGCCGACAGCAGCAGGCAGCAAGAGAGCGCTCTGACCAGCTTAATGCAGAGCATAGCCAGCGCTTTGAGGTTTTCCTGCAAGATGCCAGGGCAGACCGTCAGCGCTTTGACCAGGCGATCGCCGCCAATTCTGAAGAGCACCGGGCGTTCACCCAAAACATTCAGGTGCTGCTGGCCGAAATTGCTCGGCTGTGGCAGCGGGTGGCCGGATGACCACCGGAGACAAAGCCAAACGCGCCACAGTTGCGATCGGCTCGTTGTCGGTCGATGGGTTCCAGATGCCCGATGGCTCTTATCGGATGTCACTCAACAGCGCAGCTGAAGCAGTCGGCTTATTACGCCGGAACGCGTTCGAATTTTTGCGTTCGAAGGCAGCTAAACAGTTGCTAGGAGAGGGTTTTACGGGTTCGATTTTTGAGATAGAGGTAGAGTCTGCTCCAGAGCAAAAGGTGGGTCAAACTCGGATTAGTGCTATTCCCCTGAGTGTGGTCAGCAAGTACTGGCTTTGGCAGTCCTACCGAGGGAATAAGCAAGCTTTTGCCTTAGTAGATGCCCTATTAGAGGAATCCCTAGAACGCCGCTTTGACGCTGCCTTTGGTGTGGAGCGTAGCGAGAGCGATCGCGAGATCTTACTGGCCCAACGGCTACAGCAAACCGAGACAGCGCTATCGGCAGCCGTTGACGCCCTAGCAGAGCCAGACCTCAGGATAGAGCGCGAGGCCAGGTTAGAGCAGCAGCTTAGAGACGCGGGCATTGAGCCGTGGGAGCTGCCAGAGGAAAGGGAATGACCGACATCCCATCCCAAAGACAGATCTTGTAAACTTAGTCCCCAAGGAGGTGATGACCTATGTAGACCCTTTGAAACGAACCCTTTAAAAGCAAAAAATCGACCAAGCCGCCAAGCAAAACGTCGATTTCCCGCTTACCACCAAACACGCCGTGAGACGTGAAAGGGCATTCGTTTATTTAAATTTCTCTCGCCATTCTAATCGCTCTGGATCTTCTTGTCCAGAGGGGCACGTATTTTATTGCCTTTTTTTGGCTTTGAGATGGCGATCGCAGCTTTGCAACCTCCCAACCCGGTAAACCGCCCCACATTAGGGGCTCGGTTGGAGGCGTATATCCGCCATTTGAGGCCGATTTCCGGCAATCCTTTGAGGCCAAAACCTTTAGACCTGCGTTGCCTCAGGCGAGCACTCATCTTCCTATCTCTCCAGAAAACATCTCACTCCTGGCTTAGCCGGAAGTGGCGTGTTTTCGTTGGTTTTGCCTGCACTGGCGGGCAACAGAGGGATCAATGTGAGCGATTGCTCGGGCTGAGGCAGCCACTCCCCCGTAGCAAACAATGATTCCTATTTTTAGTACCAACCAACGCTTTGCACATTGGACCGGCTCCGATTATGTCCCGTCCTACTCCGATTCATCATCGCCCCAGGCCAACGCCCTAACCCACCCGCAATTGCACATCATCACTCAGCCGCTAACTCCCCAGGTAGAGGAGGTAGCCCTGTGAGCTTCAAGTCACTCAGGGGCAGCTGCCCCATCTGTGAGGGGGCTCGGCGAGATTGCCGCGAATCCCTGTCCACCGGCTTTGTGTTCTGTCGCCACACCGAGGCCAACCCCGGCGGCCAGTGGCGCTATATCAAGGACGATGCCCACGGGTTTGGGGTGTGGGCCTGGGGGGAGGGCGAATCAGCCGATCGCCCCCTGCGGGTCACCGTCATTCCCCCTAAAGCCCCAATTGCCACCCTGGATCCAGCAGCCCGCAACAAGGGCTACCGGGCGCTAATAGACTGGGCCGGGCTACAGCCCGAGCACCGGGCGGCCCTGGCCCAACGACCCCACATCACCGAGGCAGAGATAGCAAACATTGCTTCCCTGCTATTTAGCTGGCAAGGCGGGGCCACAGCACCAGAAAATGCGGCGGGGTTACCCGGCATCGTGGCGGGGCAGCTCTGGCCTCGGGTGCAAGGTTGGGCGATCGCCATTCCCAACGCCAGCGGTGAGATCATTGGGGCTCAGATCAAAAATCCCCAGGGCGGCTATTTCTGGGCCAGCCATGCCGACCAGTCCCCGGTACAACTACCCAACGGTGAGCTGCCCCTCGGTGTCTACGGTTCACCAGCGGCGGGCGTGGTCAACCTGGGCGAGGGGTTTTTTAAGCCTGCACTATCAGCAGCCCGCCACGGCGGGGTCTGGATTGGGGCAGCGGGTGGCCATTGGGCATCAAGCCCCCAGCAACTCAGGGCGGCGCTCGATGCTCTGGGTTGCCAGCAAGTGGTGCTCAATGCCGACAGCGGGGCGATCGCTAACCCCCATGTGATGGGAGCCTACAGCCGCCTGGCGGCGCTGCTGGAGTCCTGGAGCATTCCCCTATCGGTGCGCTGGTGGGGACAGTGGGAGAAAGCGCACGGCGACGTAGACGAAATCACCCCAGCACATTACCAGGCGGCGATACTGTTCCCCTGGGACGAATTTCAAGCCCTGGCCACCCCCGCTAAGATCAAGCGGCAACGCGCCAAAGACATCAAAGTCTTGCGGCGGCAACAGACCGTTGCGCGGGCGATCGCCATTCTCAACCAGCCCCTGCCCCAGGCCCACCGCGAGACCTCCGGTGGCTACCTGCCCGAGCTACCCCCGCTGCCCCCCGGCATCGATGGGTACGCCATTGACGCGGGACTAGGAGCGGGCAAAACCACCACCATCGGGCGCGACATCGTGGCACCGACTCGGGCAGCGGGCGGCTTCACCATTGAGCTAGAGCCCCGTAACTCCCTAGGGCAGCAAGCGGCTGAAAAGCACGAGCTGGTTCATATTCATGCCTTTGCCACCGACAAAGCCAGCAACCAGGCTCTCGGTGCCATGGCCCGAGATCAGGGCGGCCTGGTGCTGTGCCCCAACTCCCTGCCACGGGCCGCTCAGCACATCCCCCAGGGCTCCGTCGTTGTCATTGATGAGGTTATGGCCACCCTAACGGAGGCCTGCACCGGGGGTACCCTCAAGGGGCGCTACGCCGACACCATGGCCCAACTCATTGCCAAAATGCAGGGCGCTAGGGCGCTGCACATTGCAGAATCGGGCTTAGACCAGGCGACCTTAGACTTTGTGCAGCGACAGTCTGGTAAACGTCTGGCCGTCATTCGCCACCAGGGGGCCGTTGCCCCCTGGGACGTTCACCTGGCCGTCGGCGGTAGCCCCGACTCGATGTTTAGCCAGATGATGGCCCAGCTTAGACGGGGTGAGCGGGTGTGGTTGCTGTCCACCTCCCTCAATGAGGCCAACGCCTGGGCGCTCTGGGCCAAGGACAACGCCATCAACACGATGCTGATCACCGGCGAAACCAACGAAGCCGGGGCCTTTGATGCCTTTTTCAGTGACCCCGACTCCGAACTAGAGCGGCAACAGGTGCAGCTGCTCATCACCACCCAATCGGCCCAAACCGGTCTATCGGTTGAGCGCTACTGGTTCGATGCCCTCTACGGCTACGCTCCCGGCTTCCCGGTAGAGGTCATCTACCAGATGCTGGGCCGCTACCGGCGTCCCTGTCCCCGCTATGTCTGGGTACCGGCTTTTATCACCCCCAGCCGATGGGAAAAGCCCCGCCAGGAGAGTGTCCTAGCTGAGATCAACCATGAGCTAGGGCGATGGGCGGCTCATGGGTTTGCACCGGCTCCCGCTGGCCCCGAGCAGGCTGCCATCGACGACTATCTGGCGGCACGGTGGGAACGGGCCTGGGCTCAAAAAGTCATCCCCGGCCAGGCATTGACCCTGATGCTAGAGCGGGCCGGTCATACCGTTATCCCGTGGGAATTAGCCCCCGATGAGGTCACCCAAGCCATCCGCGCCACCTACCGGGAAACCCTGGCCCAGCAGCGGGCTCAGTTCCATGCGGGCCTGGCCATTGATCCCACACTACACACCTCCGAGTGGGCCAAGGCCAAGCGCGACGATGCCGAGGCGACCTACCGCGATCGCGGCATCCTGCGCAAACTCAGCACCCTGGAGAAATTCCCCGGCATCGACTGGGATAACTCAGAAATCTGGTATCAGGCCTGGTTTGCCCCCCGGCATTATGCCGAGGGTGAACAGACCCACGGCCCCATCGGCCCTGGGGCATCCCTTTGGGCTGAATGCGGCGCTGCTGACATCCTCCAGGGCAAAGCAGCCGATGAGGCGATGGTTATCTTAGCCCAGCGGCTGCGCTCAATCAGCCTACTCCCCGAGTACGGAGCCAAGCTGGCGATTCTGGCCCCGATGCGGCCCCTGTGTGAGCAGCTCCTAGCCAGTGGCCAAACCTCACCAGGATGCCCCCTTGTACGGCGGCTAGCGGCCATGGCGCGGGCTATAGGCGATGACCTCTACCGCTACTTGCGGATCGTTGCCAGCGACGACCACAGCGACCAGGCAATCGCCCATAAAATTCTGCGCAAGTTTGGCCTGACCTTGACCCGCTCAACCTATCGCAAGGTGGGCTGCAAGCGGCAATGGTCTTACACCGTCACCGCCCCGCCGCTGTGGCAAGCGTTGATAGAGGCCAGGGGTAAAGCACTGGAAGCTTTACAGACCAAGGCTTCTGGCCGCGTTACAGATTTGTTAGAGAAACCATTTAACAAATCTGTAACTGCCCCACCAAACCGGTTAGACGTTTCTCCAGATATTCTTGACCTCGCTGACCTAATTACAGCGGCCAGGCAAGCAGGGGCTACTGCTTTCCACCAGCTGCGGCAGGCAATCAAGCCGGTTTACGCCGACCTCTGGCGAGAGGCACTGGCCACAGCCGCCTGACCACCCAGTGGCATGGGGGTTGAGTAGTAATGGAAATCGATTGGAGAGCAAGCGCGGGTCTGAGCTGACGGAGGATGCGCGATTATTGCTGCTCTATCGTCTGCGCGTGTAGGTACCCCAAATTCTCACCCACCCGTCTTTTTAGGGTGGCCTAAATTACTGTGAAAGATGGTGGTTGCTTGCTATTAGCCTATCGCTGTCATAGATACGAGTTGTCTTGCTCAGCCCCAATTTCCCTAATAGCTGCATCTAGTTCCATCTCCAACTGCTCAGCGGTGGGCAGACATCCCTGTAAGGCTGGCGGCAGCTCTTCGCGCAGCTTGTAGGTGGCCACGCCAATGGGGTTCTGCACTGTGTCCAAGGCAAATTCAACGGTGGTGCGCTTTTTGGACTTGCATAAGATGATGCCAATGGTGGCTTCGTCCCGCTCGTCGCATAGCAGGTGGTTGACAGCGCTGATGTAGAAGTTCATCTTGCCTGCGTACTCCGGCTTAAACTCCGTCACCTTGAGGTCTATGACCACGTAACGATGTAGTTTCAGGTGGTAGAATAGTAGGTCAATAAAGTATTCGTCGCCGTCTACCTCAAGCCGATACTGGCTACCCACAAAGGCAAACCCTACCCCCAGCTCTAGCAAAAAATCACGGATGCGCTCTACTAGAGCCCGCTCTAGGTCACGCTCCTGTACCTCATCAGCAAGGGCTAAAAACTCGAAATTGTAGGGGTCTTTCAGCAGCTCGCGGCTTAGGTCTGACTGTTCAGGTGGCAGGGTGCGCTCAAAGTTGGTAATGGCACCGCCCTGCCGTGCAAACAGATTGGTGTCGATCTGTAGCTCCAGAATGTTTCGGCTCCAGCCAAATTCAACAACCTTGCGGGCGTACCAGAGACGTTGTTCCGGGCTGTTGAGTTTGTTGAGTAGCGACTGGTTATGCCCCCAAGGAATTTGTGCTATGACCTGTAGCACTATTTGCTCATCGGGGTAGGCCTCGGCCAAAGCCCTCATGTATTGCAGGTTTCGGGGAGAGAATCCCTTCATCTCTGGAAACTCGCGGCGGAGGTCTTTGGAGATACGGTCAATGACCTTGCTGCCCCAACCCTGCGATAGCTGGCGTTCCATAATCTCTTGGCCTATGTGCCAATAAAGCATGATCAGCTCCTGGTTGACCGCCAGGGCAGCCTTGAGTTGCGCTCTACGGATGCGTTGCTTTAGGCCATTAATCAGGGCAAAGTAATTTTCGTCTTCGGGAAACAGGGCAGGAGGTTGAGGCATAAAGCAACAGTGATTTGGTGGATCAGACGCAATAGAGAGACTTGCCCAGTGCAGAAATCCTGAATCTTGTAACCACTGTTCTATAAGGGTTTCAAGAGATGCGGCCCATTTTTACATGAATCGGTGCCATGCCCCACTGACAATCGCTGCTCCTTCTGGCTCTAAATGACGAGCTGCTTAGATGTTTAATCATCCAGATGTCTAAGCATTGAGATATCTGGATGATTCCAGGGGTGGGTTAGTGTTTCTGTGCCGTTACTCTCCGGCTACCCCAGGTCTAACTATGCCAAACCGGGAAAATAGCGAGCGAGCGAGCAAAAACAAAGCCATTAATTCTAATTTAAGCACTCAGACATTCAAGCGTCTAAACATTTGAATGTCTGAGTGCCCTGCGATTGTAGCCTTGGCCACCATACACTTCCATTCCCTCGTCAAGGCATGTCCTTTTCATGGGATGTAATTCTTGTGCCAAATAAACGGTAGTCCTCTCCTAGTCGCTGCCGCCCTTGGGCTTAAGCATCTAAGCATCTGAATGTTTAGATGCTTAAGCGTTTAGATGTCTGAGTGCTTAGATATCTGAAAAGGTTTAGGGGTGAGCATTTCTGTATCGCTACTCTCAAGCCATTTCAGAATCAAACTACGCCACAGTAGTCAAACAGCGAACAAAAGCCAAAGCCGTTCATCCTATGTTAAATGTCCAAACATCTAAATATCTGAATGCTCTTCGAGCCATGCCGCGATCGCAGACTCGGCAATGTCACTCATCTCCATTCCTTTATCAAGGCTGGCCCGCTTCAATCGGCGATGCAGTTCCTGAGTCAGATAAACAGTAGTGCGTTTGTAATCGCCGCTGCTGCTCTTGGCTTTGGATGTTGAGATGTCTGGCTGCTTAAAAGCTTGAACATCTGGACGTTCAGATGTTTGAACATCTAGCAAAGGCTCAGGTTGGGTGGGTTCTGCTACTTCAGGCTGCTGCTGGGCTGCTTTGAGTAGGTTAGCAAATCGGTTTTGGTCACTCACGGTAATATCTCCTTTCCGATCGCGGTATAGCAGCTCCAGGCGATACCTGCGTAGCTATCGCCTTTTACATCCTTAACTAGGCATCCATCAAGCGCAGCCCGTTGGAAAGCGTTAAGCCTACGAATGCCTCCATCAAACAGTGGGAGACCAGAGGCTATCAGCGACGCCCTAGCCTCTGCCCCAGCTGCGTTGGGCTTGGGGGGAATGATGGTGAGTAGCACTCGATATTCTGCCTTAAGCCCTTGCAGCGGCTCCACCATTTGGAGCATAGCCCCCATGCTGAGCGCGTCGGGGCTGCATGGAATAATCAGCAGGTCACACCCCTGGGCAAGGCTGGCCAGTTCATCAGACGATGGCCGAGCGGCGGTGTCGATGACGACGTGGGAAAACTTGCCAGACATTAGCAGCTTGGGCGCTTGCATCTCATCGGCCACGGTGAAGGGTAGGCGATCGCTAGCAGCCCACTGGAGAGCAGAGCGGTTGCTGTCGCCATCGACTACCAGTGTTTCTCCTAGCCCTTGCAGGTATCCTCCCAGATGAATGGCGGTTGTGGTCTTGCCCACTCCACCCTTAAAGCTGACGACGGTTATGATCACTGCCTCAACTCCTAAATTATGTCGTGAGGATACCAGATGTTTGAGAGCCTGGATGCTTAAATGTCTGAAAATCTAGATGCTTAAACATTCAAACATTTAAGCATCCAGTAAACTCATTTCGATGCAGGTAAGACTCGCAACGATTTACCCTCTGTCTCACCATTCCAGTTTTGAGACAGTGCAACGCAAAACCAATGCTTTTCGGCTATCTCACCTGAGACGCTAGCTTGCCCCATGGCCTAACGCCCTGAAACCCTGATAAACCGTTGTTTTCTACTCAACAGAATAGAAATTACGTCTAGTAGGATGGGGGAGAGCATAACGGATCCGATGAGCACCAATGGCCAGGCGAAGGTATTGACCCAGGACGAAATTGCCCAGCTATTCGCGGCGATGGACTCCTCCAGGGATAAAGCCCTGTTCGGCATCATGCTCTACTGCGGGTTGCGGGTGAGTGAGGCGATTGCCCTCCTGCCCGGCGACATTAAGGGGGATGTGTTGGTGTTACCTGCGAAGGCCACAAAGGGCAAGCTGGCCACCCGACAGATCGACATTCACCCCAAGTTGGCGGCGCTGCTGGCGGCCTATGACCATGGCGGGGCGGAACACCTGTTTCCGGGTCGCCATGGGCGGGGCCGGTTGGCGCGATCGTCGGCTGACTGGCTGCTCGACCAGGCGCTGGCCTATATCGGGCTGGAAGGGTTGGGGATTAGCACCCACAGCTTTAGGCGCACGGCTCTAACTAACCTGAGTAATGCTGGGGTACCGCTGCGGGTGATTCAGGAGATTAGCGGGCATCGGTCATTGGCCAGCTTGCAGCGGTATCTGGAGGTGAGCCCTGAGCAGAAGCGGGCTGCGATCGCAGCATTGGCATACTAATGAAAATCACAACCCCCCATGTCGAGATCGATCATCCTTACACCCTCCTGGTGCTGACCATCGACGGCAAGACCCACAGGCTGCTCGCTGAGAAGAAGCCTACCCTCACACGTCATGGGATTGTAGCGGTAACTGGCTATAGCGCTAAGCTGCCTGATGGTACGACCATAGAGGGCTCTGACGACCCAAACCTATTCCGTCTGTGGCTAGCTTTTGCGCTAGACATGTACCAGGGGCGAGACTTCCAGAGCGGGCTACTAGATCCGATGGAGTTTAGCACCCTGGAGGCAAAGCTAGAGCCTTATGCTTTACCCGGTGCTAAGCCGATGATTGATTACCTGCCTGAAGTTGATGATTGAGCCAATACAACACCACTACCCCTTAGACCAGATTTAAGGGGCAGTGCTTTTGGCCTAGGTTGTTTGATAAATATCTCAGGACATTACAGGGATGGGGCCAGGTACCATGGAATCCAGCTAGTTCATCCTTTTAACATTGAGCCTTAGCTTCCGCAGGATCTCAAATACCCTACTCAGACCCCAATGCCTCCCTCGTCTAACTGGATCACCGTTGCTGAATCTCAGTTTCCCTGGGAGCGGGAAGCGCTGGAATTCATCCGCCGTCAGTTTCCTCAGCAAGAACCCTACCGAGCCTGGGCAAATTTTGAGTTCATCGCTGGGGACGGCACGATCAATGAGGTAGACCTGCTGGTCTTTACCCCCCAGGGATTTTTCTTGATTGAAATTAAGAGTCGTCCTGGCAAAATCGTGGGCGATCAGGGTACCTGGACGTGGGAAAACGACGGCAAACGCCGCACCTACGATAGTCCACTGATTCTTACCAATCGCAAGGCCAAAAAACTGCGCTCTCTGCTAGAGCGTCAGCGAGCCTTTAGAAATAAGGGCAAAGTGCCGTTTGTGGAGTCGTTGGTATTCTGCTCTGACCCCAAGCAAACGCTGGAACTGTCTTTGGGGGCGCGGCAGCGGGTCTGTCTGCGCGATCGCACCCCGGTGGGCGACAAGCCAGGGCGAGCGGGCATCATGGCCGCTATTTTGCGGCGAGAGTGCGATGGGCTAGAGCCTCAGGTTCGGGATCTGCACAATCGCCCCATTAGTCAGCTTGTGGCCCAGGCTATGGATCAAGCTGGGATTCGGCCTTCCCAGAGCTCCCGCAAGGTCAGTGACTACCTATTAGAAGGCCCTATGGAAGGGGAAGAGGGGCCGGGCTACCAAGACTGGCGGGCTGCCCACGCTAAATTTGACCAGACCACTCGGCGGATTCGGTTTTATCTCGTGCGCCAGGAAGCCTCTCAACAAGACCGGGAGGTGGTGGAGCGAGCGGCTAATCGCGAGTTTCAAATCTTAGACCGGCTGCAACACCCGAATATTTTGCGGTGCTTTGGTCTGACAGAGCACGAACTCGGCCCAGCGCTGATTCTAGAGCACGACCCCAACGCAATTCGCCTAGATCACTACCTGGCCCAGAACCAGGATGCCTTAGGGGTCGATGTCCGCCTGAGCCTGGTGCGGCAGATTGCGGAGGCAATCAGCTTTGTTCACGAGCAGCGCACCATCCACTGCGGCCTAAGCCCTCGCAGCATTTTGGTAACAGAGCCGCGCCCTAATCATCCCAAAATCAAGATTTTTAACTGGCAGCTGGGCTATCGGGCTGGGTCTGCGGCGATGGGGGCCACCCAAGAGGTTACCGCCACGTCCCACGTTGATCAGCTGGTGGATGATAGCAGCACCGCCTACATGGCCCCTGAGTTCCTCACGGATCCCACGTTTATTGGCGAGCATCTGGATATCTTTTCTCTGGGGGCGATCGCATTCCATGTTTTTTCTGGGGTACCCCCCGCTATCAATGGCCTGGAACTGGCCGAAACCCTGCGAGACACCAAGGGGCTACAAATTAGCGCGGTGCTGAATGGAGCTCCTGAAAGTCTGCAAAACTTGATTAAAGACAGCACGCACCCCGTGGTGAACTGCCGCACTGAGGAAGTGGCTGACTTTTTAGCCGGGCTCGATCTGGTTGAAGAAGACTTGACCGCCCCCGAAACTCAGCTCGTCGAAAACCCCAACGATGCGCAAAAGGGGGATGTGCTGCCAGGGCATTACACCGTGCTGAAGCGCCTGGGGCAGGGGGCTTCTTCCATTGGGCTGCTGGTGCAAAAGGCTGGGCAAGATCAGAGCTACGTGCTCAAAGTGGCCAACGACCCAGACCACAACAGCAAGATTGAGGATGAGGCCGAAATCCTGCAAAAGCTCAGGCATCCTAGCATCGTTGAGTTTGTTGAGCAGCTCGAAATCGGCAACCGTGCGGCCCTGCTGATGAAGCCGGTGGTGGTCACCAAAAACGACGAAGACCAGATCGAAACCCTGGGGCAGCGCCTGCGGCGAGAAGGGCAGCTGCACATTGACCTGCTCCAGCGGTTTGGGGATGACCTGCTAGATGCCATCAAGTATTTAGAGGAACAGGGGGTTAATCACCGCGACATCAAGCCCGACAACATTGCCATTGGGCACCTGGGCCGGGCCGACAAGCTGCACCTGGTGCTGTTCGACTTTTCCCTGTCGCGCGCGCCGGTGGACAACATTCGGGCGGGCACCACTGGCTACCTAGATCCCCTGCTGTCGGTACGGCAGCCCCCCCGGTGGGACTTGCAGGCTGAGCGCTATGCTGCCGCCGTCACCCTCTATGAAATGGCCACTGGTGTGTTGCCCACCTGGGGCGATGACGCCTCTGACCCCACTTATTTAGACTGTG